>CAJJDJ010000160.1 GCA_905182825.1 Thiotrichaceae bacterium UBA7359 | reverse complement strand
CACGAGTTCGAGTCTCGTAGGGAGCACCATAATATTCAATAACTTATATTCACAATAGTCTTATTCATCGGTATTTAGATAAATATTGCTAATTATTTCAATGTTTATTACTGATAATGCTATGGTTAGTATGAGATAACATCATTAATGATGTTTTTTCTTATTTGAAACTCAGAAACAACATCAACTGGTAAACTGACACGAAAACCTCAATGGAGAGCGGTATGAAATTAATTCGATGGTTCTTAGGACGATTAATCCTCACGATTGATTTTCTCACGAGGCCAAAACCGCTTACAAGGCAAGCAGAGGCGCAAGACAGAATTGATGCCTTGACAAAAAAACTGAGTATTTACCAATTTTCAGCTTGTCCATTTTGTGTAAAAGTAAGGCGTCAACTTAGAAAAAATTCTTTGAAGATAGAATTAAGAGACGCCAAGAATAATGCTGAGCATAAAGAGGAGTTGATGAGAAAAGGGGGCAAGTATAAAGTACCGTGTTTGCGTATTGAAACCAAAACTGGCGACATAAAGTGGTTATATGAGTCTAATGAAATTATCGCATATTTGAAGACAGAGTTGATGTTATCTCCAGAATAAAGACCGATAATTTTTCCTCACTCTTTCTTCCATACATGTATTCTAATATCAAATAAATTTAATTGCTTTTCAAATTAAGTCTCTGGAAAGACCGCGGCGACAAAAATTATTTACACTAGAAAATCTAAGAACCTCCCGCTTAAGTACTGAGTGGTATAGGAACTATTAGCCGAATCCAGTAACATAGTTAATAATAATAGCGATAGCAACTACTGAACCAAGTGCCCCACAACATTTAGATGATGCCAAATGGCATTAAAGTTGAGCCTTCGTTATGAATATACTTTGCTATTGTAACTTCAAGAAAGAAGTATTTAAACAGATAGGCTGCAAATTAATAATCAATCATTGTTTAAAGTTTCTATGGAAAGTTTAACTAATTAGCGTCTTTCTGCAAGGTTGTATTATTATCCAATATTGCTGTCTCATCTTCAGAGCTATCTTCATCACTACCATCCAACCATTCTTTTACAGATGACAGTGCCTCTTCAATTTCTTCCGACGTCATCTTTTCTGCTATTTCGTCCCTACCATTCCTTGCACCTTTTTCTCCTCTCTTAGAAGCAACCTCATACCATGTGTATGCCTTGATATAATTTTGAGGTATACCATGACCATTGGCGTACAGATAACCTAGCTTGTACTGTGCTTTTGCATAACCTTGTACTGCTGCTTTGGTATACCAGTGGACCGTCTCTTTATAGTCTTGAGAAACACCTTGGTTAATCATATACATATAACCCAGGTTGAACTGCGCATTTGCATCACCTTGCTGTGCTGCTTTTGTATACCAATAAACTGCCTGTTTATAATCTTGAGGCGTACCTAATCCATTGTAATGCATCACGCCTAGATTCAATTGCTCCTCTGCATTTAGATGACCTTGTTCTGCTGCTTTTGTATACCAATAAACTGCCTGTTCATAATCTTGAGGCGTACCTAATCCATTGTAATGCATGATAGCTAAATTATATTGAGCATCTCCATGACCTTCTTTTGCTAATTTTGCATACAACTTAAAAGTCTTATTATTATCCAGTATTACTGTCTCGTCTTCAGAGTCACCTTCATCGCTCGCCTCCGTCATTACCGTCGCATCTTCATCACTACCTTTAAACCAACCTTTCACGAATGATAATACCCTTTCTATTACTGTCTCATCTTCAGAGCCACCTTCATCGCTCGCATCTAATATTACTATCTCATCTTCAGAGCCATCTTCATCACTACCATCAAACCAATCTTTTACGAATGAGAATGCCCCTTCTTTTACTGTTCCATCTTCATCGCTCGCTTCCAATATTACTGTCTCATCTTCAGAGCTATCTTCATCACTACCATCCAACCAATCTTTTACAAAGGATAATGCCTCTTCAATTTCTTTCGACGTCATCTTTTCTGCTATTTCGTCCCTATCATTCCTTGCACCTTTTTCTCCTCTCTTCAAAGCAACCTCATACCATGTGTATGCCTTGATATAATCTTGAGGTATGCCATGACCATTGGCGTATAAATGACCTAGTTTGTACTGTGCTTTTGCATAATCTTGTGTTGCTGCTTTAATGTACCAATAGACTGTCTCTTTATAGTCTTGAGGAACACCATGACCATTGGCATGCATATAACCTAGATAGTATTGTGCTTTTGCATAACCATTTTCTGCTGCTTTTGTATACCAATAAACTGCCCGTTTATAATCTTGACGCGTGCCAAGTCCATTGTAGTGCATCATACCTAGATTCGATTGTGCCTCTGCATTTAGATGACCTTGCTCTGCTGCTTTTGTATACCAATAAACTGCCTGTTTGTAATCTTGACGCGTGCCAAATCCATTGAAGTGCATCATGCCTAGGTTCAATTGCGCCTCTGCATTTAGATGATCTTGTTCTGCTGCTTTTGTATACCAATAAACTGCCTGTTTGTAATCTTGACGCGTGCCTAGTCCATTGAAGTGCATCATTGCCAAATTATATTGAGCACCTCCACGGCCTTCTTTTGCTAACTTCGCATACAACTTAATTGCAGTAGCATAATCGCCACTTATTGAGGCACGGCCTGCTGCTAAAAACTCATCCGCAAAGCTATTAGATGTTATTATAATTAGAAATAGAATTATCGAGTGTTTGATATTACTCACCATTATTAATTAATTTTTGACTCCAAAATACTTTAAACAAATGATTATTTTCTCCAACATACCATGCATAATTTAGAGTATAGATGTCACTCGATAAATTAGTCCAGATAAGAAGCAAATTTATTGCGAAACAATTACGTAAAACTGTGCAGAGTAGATTCTCTTATTCTATCCTCTCATCGACTAATTATCCTTCTACATTAAAAATATCGAAATAGAATTTGCATGCAGGTATCCTATTAATTTGTATTTTAGTCAAAAAATTAAGATCTCAAAGATAACATCTGATGGTATGCTGTTAGAAAAAATACAATTAGAGAATAATATGGAATTAATTTTATTATCGACATATTGAATAAAAAAGAACATATGTATTGCAATCTTTTGCGTCGTCTTGCAGCAATATTTTACGATTGCTTATTGCTCACTGCTATCCTACTTGTTGCAACCGCCATTTTAGTGTTTTTAATCGGAGGCAATGCAATTGAAAGAGGTAATATTGCGTATAATGCCCTCTTATTATTAATTAGTTTTTTTTATTTCAGTTGGCATTGGGTAAAAGGTGGGCAAACATTAGGCATGCGTAGCTGGCATATTTTTGTCATGGACGAATCGATGCAAGTTCTTAACTGGAAACAAGCATCTCTAAGATTCTTATATGCACTACTGTCTTTATTATTGCTTGGTTTAGGTTTTGCTTGGTCTTGTTTTGATAAAAAAAAATATGCTTTGCATGATAGGTTGTCAAAAACCTGTTTAATTGTAACTAAGAATTAATTATTAATAGCTATTACTTAGCCTGTGATAGATATAAGAAAAAACTAAAATCGTTGGCAAACAAGCGCTAAAAAATGCAGGCACGCCGTAAATAAGACCAAGGTGGCCGCTGACCTGATTCAACAAATTAAAAGTAATACCGATTAAAGCACCAATAAAAACACGTTGACCTAAACCCATCGGTCGCGCTTCACATCTGACAACACAGATAGACAACAATAGCATTGCAATAATTGAAAATGGACTAATCAATTTTGACCAAAATGCTTGTATGTATTGTTTGCTACTTTGACTATTAGATTTAAGATAATCGATATAACTGATCAAACCTAAAGTCGACAAATAGCGTGGCTTGATGGTAACCATATTAATAACCTCTGGATTTAATAATGCTTCCCATTTAGCAGTATCATAATTATTATTTGTTACTTGTTCTTCTGTAATATTAGTCTTTAAAATATCATGCAATACCCATTTGTTTTCATTGTATTCTGCATGTTTTGCGTAGATGCTAGATCTCAAATGATGTTCTTTATCGAATTCATAAATATAAATTTCCTCAACACGATCCCCAGGCAAAATTTTTCTTATGTTTATATAATTATCTCCATCACGAGACCAAAATCCATGTTTAGTTTTCATAGCTATTTGTTTGGTCAAGGCTATCGAACGTTTCTGTTGCGCTGCCTGTTCCGTCACTGGCGCAACTATTTCTCCTATCAATATGCTTATAACAACAAAAATCAAGCCCGTCTTTACCAATGAATATGCCAACTGCGCTTGTGATATTCCTGACGTTCGAATAACAGCCAACTCAGATGAATTTGCTAACATGCCAAGTGAAGCCATACTGCCAATAACAATTGCTATCGGAAAAAGCTCATAACTCAAACGCGGAATAGTTAACAGTACATATTGGATAGCATCTGCTACTTCGTAATTACCTCGACCAGTATCATCAAGTTGGTCTACTAAAGAAAAAAATGAAAATACTGCAACCAATGCAAACAAAGCTAGCATGCTGTTGACGAGTATGCTTCTGCCTATGTATCGATCAAGTATCATTTATTTCAAGAGTCATCCGCTGGTATAAATTGAAGTTCATGTTCCTCTTTTTTCATATATCTATATTTTGGTAAATAATAAAATATTAATAATACCGCCATTAAAATCATATGCACCCACCACAAACCAATAATCGCAGGGAGAACATCTCGGCTAAGTAAGGTCTTTGCAATACCAAGCAAGTTGCTATAGATGAGATAAATTGAGATACCAATTAAAAATGGCATATATCTTCGTTCACTGGTGTTCGACTGGATCAGCAATATTGCAAGTATTGACAACAATAAACAGGAAATAATCAGTGAAATACGCCATTGCAATTCAGCTTGATGTATTTTGTTTTCAGAGCCCATTATTTCAGTTGTTAATAACGCTCCAGGTTTTCCGCCACGAACACCTTGTTCTGCGCTTTCTGTAAGAATTGCATATTTTTCATATTCAGTGATCTCATAATTAAGTAAACCTGGCTCGGCTACATAGCGTCGACCATCATTAAAAACGATGTATTTGTTTCCTGATTTCTTATCGATTTTAAAATGAGCACTGTCAGAGGTTAGTACCCCAAGTTTCGCATCTTTTCTTACCTGTAGAAAAACCTCTTCCATTGAAAGCTTATCGGATGATGGTTTCTGAACATAAACGACACGGTCACCCTTACTAAACTCTTTAAACTGCCCGGCTTTAATCCCTGAAATATCAGACTCTTGTTTAGCTCGCTCTTTCAAATCATGAACTCCCTGTTCTGCCCAAGGTGCAAAATACAGGGTGATTACAGAAACAAACAAACAAAAAACTATTGCAAAGCGAAGTGCTACGCCAATTTGAAATAATTTACTTACACCAGATGCTGATAATATGATCAATTCTCTATCATTAGACATCCGAGAGAAAGCAAGCAACATTCCAAGAAGTATCGAAATCGGTAAAATCTTTGGTAATGTTGCTATCATTTTAAAAGCCAACATCAAAAACAACATTTCTGCAGGCAAACTACCTTCAGCTGCATCGGCCAGAAAGCCAACGAAGCGATTACTGGCGATAACAAGAATAAGCAAACTAAGTATCCACATTAACTTTTGCAACAACTCCCTGTAAATATAGTTGTGGATAATCATAATTTTGATTTCATAAAAAATTCAGTTTTGCTTAGTTGAAGATAAATGAATAAACTTGACTAAAGTTATAGTTTTGATCATTTTTTACTGTTTTTAACAAAAAACTAACTGATTATGACATGCTTATTGTCAAAGTGCAGAAAATTAATCAAACAAGAAGTTATATAAAAATGTTAACAACCATGGAGCTAGAATGGATTTCAACATAAAAAGCGGCAACCCTGAAAAACAACGAACAGCTTGCGTAATAGTTGGTATTTTTGAGTCAAGACGACTATCAACCGCTGCGAAAGCTATTGATACGATAAGTAAAAAATACTTGTCTAACCTGATTCGTCGTGGAGATATGGATGGCAACAAAGGACAATATTTACTATTACACAATGTGCCTGGCATGATTGCCGACCGAGTGCTGCTAATTGGTTGTGGCAAAGAAAGAGATATCAATGAGCGAAACTATCGTATGATCATAGAGAATAGTATAAGAGCATTGAACAATACAGGCTCTCTTGATGGTGTTAACTATCTCAGTGAATTGATAGTAAAAGGACGTAATCATCACTGGAAAGTAAAACAAGCAGTTCAAGCTGCAGAATATATCTTATACCAATTTGATGAATTAAAGACTAAAAAGAAAACGAGTAGACATCCATTACGAAAAATCACTTTTACAGTGCCAACACGTCGTGAATTGCCACAAGGTGAGGTTGCCATGCACGAAGGTCGGTCTATTGCCAATGGCATTAAGTTTGCACGTGATATTTCTAACAGACCTTCTAACGTGTGTACACCAGCTTATCTCGCACAACAAGCAACTGCACTAGGCAAAAAATATCGTTCGCTTACGATAGAAACATTAGAAGAAGCCGATATGAAAAAACTAGGTATGGGCTCTTTACTCTCAGTGTCCCAAGGCTCTGCAAGACCCGCAAAATTAATTACCATCGAATATAAAGGTTCCAAAAAAACACAAAAACCTATCGTATTAGTTGGTAAAGCAGTTACTTTTGATACCGGCGGTATTTCACTCAAGCCCGGTGCGGCAATGGATGAAATGAAATACGACATGTGTGGAGGTGCCAGTGTTTTTGGCACAATTTCCGCTGTAGCAGAACTTGACTTGCCAATAAATGTTGTGGGTATTATTCCTGCTGTTGAAAATATGCCTAGCAGCACGGCAACCAATCCGGGTGATATCTTTACCAGTATGTCGGGGCAAACCATTGAAGTGCTCAATACTGATGCTGAAGGCCGATTAATATTATGTGATGCTATTACTTATAGTGAACGATTTAACCCTGAAGTCGTTGTCGATATTGCCACGCTTACAGGCGCGTGTGTAATCGCTCTCGGAAAACATGCAACAGGCTTATTAAGTAATCACAATCCATTAGCGAGGGAATTACTCAATGCCGGTGATGAATCGGGTGACCGTGCCTGGCAATTGCCTTTATGGGACGAGTATCAACAACAGTTGAATAGTCCCTTTGCAGATATAGCGAATATTGGTGGTAGAGATGCAGGTACAATCACCGCGGCCTGTTTCTTATCTCGCTTTGCAGAAAAATATCATTGGGCTCATTTAGATATTGCGGGTACAGGATGGATCTCGGGAACCAATAAAGGTGCAACTGGGCGCCCAGTTGC
>CAJJDJ010000159.1 GCA_905182825.1 Thiotrichaceae bacterium UBA7359 | reverse complement strand
TCGGCAAAGAAATGCCGGTGTTTGTAATACATCAACAACATTTGCAACTTCGTCTAAGGGTGTGTCCTCATGTATATCTGTAAGTACAGGCACTCCAATCTTTTCTTTTACATCAGCCAATATTTTTAAACCAGCATCTATTCCAGGGCCCCGAAAACTATTATGCGAAGTACGATTTGCTTTATCAAATGAGGATTTATATATAAAAGGTATCTGTAACTCAGTTGTCAACTCTTTTAAGTGTCCTGCTGTGTCCATCGCCAACTGTTCACTTTCAATAACACAAGGACCCGCTATTAAAAAGAAAGGATGGGTCGGACCGACTTCAAAATCACATAGCTGCATTCTTTACAATTCCTGTGTTTAACTTCTTATGTTTCAGTGCAGCTTTTATAAAGCCAGTAAATAATGGATGTCCGTCTCTTGGTGTTGATGTGAATTCAGGATGAAACTGACAAGCTAAAAACCAGGGATGTTCAGGAATTTCAATAATTTCTACTAATTCCCCATCTAAGGAGCGACCCGAAACTCGCATTCCTGTTGCTTCTAGTTTTTCTAAATACGTACTATTAAACTCATAACGATGACGATGTCGCTCGGTAATTTCATCAGACTGATACAGTTCTTTTGCTAATGATCCCTGTGTCAACTGACATTCTTGACCACCTAAACGCATAGTGCCACCTAAATCAGAATCTGCGCTACGCTGTTCAATTTTTCCTGTAGGGTTTTGCCATTCAGTAATTAATGCTATGACAGGATCTTCTGTATCGTGATCAAATTCTGTGCTGTTAGCATCTTCAAGATTAGCCAAGTCTCTTGCTATCTCAATAACGGCAACTTGCATACCCAAACAAATACCTAAATAGGGCACATTATTTTCACGCGCATAACGAACCACAGCAATCTTGCCATCAATTCCACGATTACCAAATCCTCCAGGCACCAATATCGCATCAATATCATTTAGGCAATCTTCACCTTTATTTTCAATATTTTCTGAATCAATATAAATAATATTAACCTTAGTTCGTGTCTGAACTCCTGCATGTATTAAGGCTTCTGAAAGTGATTTATAAGAATCAGCAAGATCCATATATTTACCCACCATCGCGATATTTACATTATTTTTTGGATTATCAAGCGCATCAACTACATTTTCCCATTCATACAAATCAGCTTTTGGTAGATTTAAAACAAATTTTTTATTAACAATTTCATCAAGACCTTGATCATAAAGTGCCTTCGGCACTTTATAAATATTATCAACATCGAAAGCTGAAATAATTGCGGACTCTTCGACATTGGTAAACAAAGCCATTTTCTTTTTTTCGTTTTCTGGAATCATATGATCAGTACGACAAATCAAACAATCTGGTTGTATACCAATAGACCGTAGCTCTTTAACCGAGTGTTGTGTTGGTTTAGTCTTTATTTCTCCTGCGGCAGCAATGTAAGGTACTAGTGTTAAATGAATAAACAACGTATTTTCCACACCTAACTCGATTCGCATTTGACGTATAGCTTCTAGAAAAGGCTGTGATTCAATATCGCCCACAGTTCCACCAATTTCAACCATCGCAATATCGGCATCACCGGCACCTAGTTTTATACAACGTTTAATTTCATCGGTGATATGCGGAATAACTTGCACAGTACCACCGAGATAATCTCCACGACGCTCTCTTTGTATAACATTTAGATAAATCCTGCCCGTCGTATAATTATTCCTTTTACCCATTCTCGTTCTTACAAATCGTTCGTAATGGCCTAAATCAAGATCAGTTTCTGCACCGTCTTCGGTTACATAGACCTCACCATGTTGAAAAGGACTCATAGTTCCTGGGTCAACATTAATATACGGGTCGAGTTTGATGAGCGTGACCTTTAGTCCACGCGCCTCAAGAATTGCCCCCAGTGAAGCAGAAGCAATGCCTTTTCCGAGTGACGAGACTACACCACCGGTAGTAAATATATAACGCGTCATAGAATCATACCGATAAGTACAAGAAATTTTGAGGAAAAAGTTTTATTCAGTTTAAACAAACTGATTTGTAGGATAAAAAATGGCCTAAATAGCATCATATTCAGGGGAGAGAATGTTAACAGAAGCAGAGCTAAGACACCAATATAGAAATATGTTGATGAACTAAAAAAATTATCTGGTGAAACTATTAAATACTGAAAGTACTGAATTCAGATTATTAGCAAACAATTGGATATTTATTTTCAATATTTTTCTGACTTATAATGTTATGTGCAACCTCATCTTGTAATAACAAACTTTTATGCCTGTTCGTCACAAAGAAAAAACGAGTTAATAATTACGGCGAGCATTTCGAAGAAGATGCGTTTCAGCTTTAATACTGTAGATATAAAATAGGGATGTTATATTCAATATCACAGCAAATACCACATTGTTAAGAAATATATTTAAAGGAAAATTTAGTTACAGCACTATTATTACTTATAGACTTATAAAAAGCTAAAAACTATGGAAAATAAAGAAGATAGTGAATCACTCAATAACAGGCTAAGATAGTTTGAAAGTTTACTGCTACAAAGATGATCAGTGAACATAGTGCTTTTATCACATATTTAGTATATTTTTCTGTCTTTTATTTTGGGAGGGCGTGATGTCTGATATTGAAATTGCTCAAAAGGCAAATATGAATCGTATTATTGATCTAGCCTTGAAACAATATGGAATAGAAAGTGAACACCTCGAACCTTATGGGCATTATAAAGCAAAGCTATCTCTAAATTATATAGACAGTCTTAAAAATAAAAAAGATGGCAAACTTATATTGGTTACAGCTGTAAGTCCGACTCCCGCTGGCGAAGGTAAAACTACAACAACTGTTGGTCTAGGAGATGCTTTAAATCGGATTGGTAAAAAAGCTATTATGTGCCTCAGAGAGCCTTCATTAGGTCCATGCTTTGGTATGAAAGGTGGTGCAGCAGGTGGTGGCTATTCACAAGTTGTTCCTATGGAAGATATTAATCTTCATTTTACCGGTGATTTCCATGCTATCGGAGTTGCGCATGCTCTTCTCTCTGCCATGATTGACAATCATATCAATCATGGTAATGAACTTGGTATCGATCCAAGAAGAATTCAATGGAAGCGAGTCGTTGACATGAACGACCGTTCCTTACGTAAGATCACAATTGGTCAAGGCGGCCCGGCGAATGGTTATCTCCGTGAAGATGGCTTTGATATTGTTGTTGCCTCTGAAATCATGGCGATCCTTTGTCTGGCTACTAGTCGTAAAGATTTAAAAAAACGTCTTGGACGTATCGTAATAGGTTATAAAAATGATAATAAAACACTAGTTTTTGCTCGTGACTTGAATGCTGAGGGTTCTATGGCCGCATTGTTAAAAGATGCAATTAATCCAAATATAGTTCAAACATTAGAAAACAATATCGCCATAATTCATGGTGGTCCATTTGCAAATATCGCTCATGGATGTAATTCGGTTACCGCAACTCATACTGGCCTAAAGCTGGCCGATTATGTAGTCACTGAAGCTGGCTTTGGTGCCGATTTGGGTGCTGAAAAATTTATAGACATCAAGTCTCGTATGGCAGGTTTAAAACCGGCAGTCATTGTATTAGTTGCTACTATCCGTGCTATGAAATATCACGGAGGTGTTGATAAGGCCGAATTGAATGTGGAAAACCTAGAAGCACTTGATAAGGGGATGGTCAATATGGAACGTCATATTAAAAATATCAATAACGTATATGGCTTGCCCTGTGTGGTCTGTTTAAATCATTTCACACTCGATACAGATAGAGAAGTAAATATGCTTATGAAACGTTGTGAATCGCTTGGCACAAAGGCCGTTGTATCTAAACACTGGGCTTACGGAGGTAAAGGTGCAGAAGATCTAGCTAATGCAGTAGTCGATGTTGTTGATAATAATCCAGGCACACACAAATATGTTTATGAAGACAGCGCATCTTTAACTCAAAAGATCGAAGCAGTATCAATGAATGTTTATGGCGCAAGTTCTGTTTCATATGACCCAAATGTAAAACAACAATTAGAAGACTGGAATGAAGAGTATGGTTCTTACCCGGTTTGTATGGCTAAAACTCAGATGTCGTTCTCGACTGATCCTAAAGAAAGGGGTGCACCAACAGGACATAATCTTCACGTCAGTGAAGTTCGTCTCGCAAATGGTGCTGGTTTCATTGTTGCTATTTGCGGCAATATGATGACTATGCCAGGGCTACCCAAAGTTCCAGCAGCTGAACGTATAGATATTGACAATGACGGTAATATTACTGGTTTATTTTGATGTTAATTAAGAACTGACTATCGCCATAGAAAAAATAAATATCTCTGAATTCTCTGTTGTTAATTTAAAAATTAATTATTGAATATTTTTCGAATAAATGTCTATTATTAAGTGTAAAGTTTACCGTTGTTCGAAGCAAGATGGTATGTATTTATATATCCATGAAAACAAAACTAGCAAGGACCTGCCCAAAGAATTAATCAAAATGGTTAAGGATCTTACACATACATTGGACCTTGAGTTATCACCTGAAAGAAAATTAGCTCGCGAAGATATTAATATGGTCATGAAAAACCTGAAAGAAAAAGGTTACCACTTACAAATGCCACCCGATCCATTGAGCCCGAATCTATACCTAGGTGATTAAGAATTTCTCATCTTTCCTCTTGCGATAGAAAAATAGAGTCCCGGAAGGCACAACATAGACGCGATTGTAAACGTTAGCCGTATAGCCTTTTCCAGATCATCGTAGTTTGAGACACCGATCTCAACAGAACCAATCACAATAGCAAAAATTAACGTCACCAATACCATACTACTCATCTGCCCGACAATTCTCATTGTTGCCATAGCACCATTAGCACTACCAAAGGATCGTTTTTCAACCGAACTCATAATCGCATTTACGTTCGGTGAAGAAAATAAACTAAACCCAAGTCCAGTAAATACAAGAGCTAACACTAGGTAAGTCAGGCTTGAATCTGTACGTAAATTTGAAAGTAATATTAATCCGCCACAACTAATCGCCATACCTAAGCTAGCAAGTCGGCACGGTTCAAACCTATCTGATAACCGTCCAGCCAAGGGAGAAAAAATCGCCATAGTTAATGGTTGGCACATCATGATCAAACCCGCTGCTGTCGCCGACATACCTTTTAAATATTGTAAATACAAACTGACTTGCACGACATTAGCAAATGTTGCGGTATAAATAATTAATGATGCTAAACAAGAAAAGGTAAAAGTACGGTTAGTAAAAAATAAACTAACATCAAATATCGGATGCTTATGTCCATTCTCAAAAAAGAAGAAAAAGATTAAACCAATGATAGATACCGCAAGCAAGATATAACTCAAATTTGAAGGTAGCCAGGACACGCCGAGACATAATAAGAGTATTGAAAACGAGTACATAATGGCACCCAACAGATCAAAACTACCACGTTCATCTG
>CAJJDJ010000158.1 GCA_905182825.1 Thiotrichaceae bacterium UBA7359 | reverse complement strand
AAAATAACAGTTATAATACAACACTCAAAACTGAAAAAAAGTCCTCGAAATAGATTAAGCAGTTGTTGCTAAACCAACTGCCTCGTCCATATCTACTGACACGAGACGTGACACACCGGCTTCATGCATTGTAACCCCTAAAAGCTGATTAGCTATTTCCATCGTTATTTTATTATGTGTTATAAAAATAAATTGAACTTCATCTGACATTGATTTAACCAATTCACTAAACCGACCAACGTTAGTATCATCAAGAGGAGCATCAACTTCATCTAAAATGCAAAAAGGCGCAGGATTAAGTTTAAAGATACCAAAGACTAGCGCAACAGCAGTAAGTGCTTTTTCACCGCCTGACAAAAGATGGATGTTACTGTTTTTCTTGCCGGGAGGACGAGCCATTATGGTGACACCGGTTTGTAATAAATCATCCCCTATTAACTCAAGATACGCATGACCTCCACCAAACAATTTTGGAAACATTTCTTTAATGTTTGTATTAAGCTCATCAAATGTTTCTTTAAAAAGAGTTCTGGTCTCTTTATCAATCTTACTAATAGCATTTTCGAGTGTACTTAATGCATCAATTAAATCTTTATGTTGACTATCAAGATGTGTCTTACGCTCAGAATTTTTTGTGTACTCATCGATAGCTGCCAAGTTGATTGCCCCCAAACGTTGAATCTTACGTTCCAAACCTTCTAATTGATCGCTCCAATCTTCTTGGTTAGCGCCATTCTCAATTGATTCAAGCAATTCTTTTGCATTTTGTTTTTCGGCAATCAGTTTTTCTTCAACTGTTTCAAGTCTAACCTGACAACTGTTGACACCCAATCTTGCTTTTTCAAGGTCCGTTCGAAGAATATCTAAACCTTTTTCATGCTTATGCTTATTTTCCTCTGACACTCGCATATTTAATTCGATGGACTGCATATTCGCTCTAGCATCGCTTAGGTTTTCTTCAGTCTTTATTTTATCGTTTAAACAAATTTCAATTTTTTCTTGTATCACAAGGATTGGTGACTTGTTTTCTGACAAATCTTTTTCTAGCTCAGTAATTTTTACTGTTAGTTGCGAGACATGAATCTCATTACGTTTAATTGTTTGTTCATACGATGCACGTCGAGAGCTATATGCTTCTAACTGTAATGCAATAGCATGATTTTCATTATGCGTCTCTTGCCATCGTTCTCTTGCTTTATTCAAAGATTTGCGATGCTGTTCTTTTACGTTAGATAATTCAGTTCGTTGTTCCTGTAGTTGTAACTTATCTTTATAAAGTTGATCTAACCGTTTTTGTATAGATTCAATTTCTACTTTATCAGTGTTGCTTTGTTCTTGATTTAATTCATGCTCTTCCACAAATTGTTGATAGCGAATTGTTTGTTGATCTGCTTCAGATTGAGAAGATGCTAGCTTTGCCGTTACATTTGAAATCTCTTGCTGTTGATTACTTAATGAAGCTTGCTGTTTATCAAGTGTCCATTCAGCCTCTTCAAGGATTGTTTGATTAGTATGCAATTCAACTTCTATATATTTAACTTTTGTTTCACCATTTTCAAGGTTTTTCTTAATTGTAGAGATTTCTGCCTCTCGATTTAGAACACCATCACTTGAATCACTGAAATTGTTAACAACAACCCACTCATGACTCATCCAAACACCTTTTTGCGTAACAACGGTTTGCCCTATAGACAAGCTAGACAATAATTTAGCAGCTTCTTCAGTAGTATCAGCAAGAAATACATTTTCGAGCACAGACGGAATTTGTATACTAGTTTTAATTTTATCTATTAAACGAGGCTTTTTCGTTGCATCAATTGAATCATTACTGATGACTGAATTGATGAGTCCAATCTTCCCCGGCGCCAGTTCTATTTTATCTAAATAAACATTTATATCGTCTACACATAAGTCATGTAGATGATTGCCTAAGACCGTTTCCAATGCGTGAGTCCATTTTGAATCGATTTTTATAGATTGAGAAAGTCGTTGTTGTTCAGTCAGATGATGTTCTTCTAGCCAAGCGCTTAGATCTTTATCATCTTCAACAGTAGATTGTTGTAATGTTTCCAAAGAAGCCAAACTCCCCTTTAGATGTTGATATTTCTGACGAGCAGCATCAAGACTTGTTGACAACACTCTAACTTTTTCACGATATTCTTTAACAATATTCTGTTTGTTAGAATGCAATTCTAGCAAAGCAGTTTGCTTGTTTTCTTCTTCTTTTAGTCTGTCGATTAAGCATTGAATACTATCGTTAAGTTCAGGCTCTTCAAACTTGGACATTTCTTTATCCAACACAATTCTTCGTTCTGCAAGTTCCTCAAGACCAAACTGAAGGTGCTCAAAACGTGTTTTATCAACTTGTTCTTGTCGAGCAAACTCAGAAAATGATTCGTTAAATGCATCCCATTCAGCTTGCCACTCTTGCATTGATTCTTCAGCATTGTTTAAAATTTCATATGCCTTATTACTATCATCTCTAGAGCCAATAAGTTTTGGTTCAAGATTGATTGATTCAGCATGTAGTTTTTTATACTCGGCCTTATCTTCTTCATGCTGTCTAGTTGTGTTAGCGTGTGCCAATCTAGCGGTTTTGAGTTCTATTTCAATAGATGTTATTTTCTCTCGAGTATACTGTAGTTTTTGTTCGTACTGAGAGATGTCACTACCCACTTTATAATATTCAGATTGTATGTTGTTAAAATATTGATTTGATTCGCTTAAGCTTTCACGCTGTTTTTCTATCTCTGCTTCAGTTTCACGCACTCTTGCAATAGAAGCCTCCACTGCATTTTCTCTTTTAGTAGATTCATCTTTTAGTGAATCCATTTCCTTATTAAGACCACGCCAATTCAGTGCGAGTAATTCGGAACTCAACTTGCGTTGTTCTTGTTTCAAATCCTTGTAACGTTCCGCCGCTTTTGATTGTCGCTGCAAATGATTTAATTGCTTTCCTAATTCTTCACGAATATCAGTTAGTCGTTCAATATTTTCTTTGGTGTGTCTGATACGATTTTCCGTCTCTCTTCGACGTTCACGATATTTGGATATTCCCGCAGCTTCTTCAATAAACACCCTTAATTCTTCAGGCTTTGCTTCAATCAATCTTGAAATCATACCTTGCTCAATGATCGCATAACTACGAGGTCCTAAACCTGTCCCAAGAAAAATTGCAGTAATGTCTCTTCTACGGCAACGAGTACCATTTAAATAATAGACAGAAATTGCATCTCGATTAATCTGACGTTTGATTGAAATTTCGTTGTAGCTGGCATACTGCCCACCTAGCTTATTTTCTGAATTATCAAAAACAAGCTCAACTGACGCTTGGCTAACAGGTTGTCTGGCGCTTGAGCCACTAAATATTACGTCTGTAATTGATTCGCCTCGAAGATGTTTTGCAGAACTTTCCCCCATTACCCACGTCACCGCGTCAATAATATTTGATTTACCACAACCATTCGGCCCAACCACGCCAATGAGATTGCCGGGGATGATAAGGTTAGTTGGTTCTACAAATGATTTAAAGCCTGAAAGTTTTATATTGCACAAACGCATACAGGATACAATACTAGAGATTGAAGTCGCTGTCCAAACGAAATTTTATCCTATACAGTACATTTGAAAAGGCTGATAAAATCATGATTTTATTGATTTTATTTTGTATCTAATAAATATTTAATAAGTCCTGTGATAACGCTAAAAATGAACTATTATATCGTTCCTTTTCTTATAACTAAAGAGAGTTTCACCGAATGTCTAGTAACGCTATTGATACACTTGAAACATTTCAAAATCCGAAAACTGTGCGTGATTTTACTATTCGAATTGATGTGCCTGAATTTACTTGTTTATGTCCCAAAACAGGTCAGCCTGATTTCGCAAAACTCGAAATTGAGTACATTCCAGACGAATTATGCATCGAACTTAAATCATTAAAGTTTTACGTCTTGACCTACAGAGATCAAGGTGATTTTCATGAGGCTGTCACTAATAAAATACTGGATGACTTAGTTTCAGTATCATCCCCTCGTTTTATGAAACTATCAGCAATTTTTAATGCTCGTGGCGGTATTTATACCACAGTTGTTGTCGAACACCAGAAAGAAGGATGGTCGAAGATAACAAGTGTAAATACTCCTTAATTAGAGTATTGATATGAAAAAATTCTTATCGGGCATTAATTACTTGCTCTCTGGGTTTAGATTGGTGCTTGAACCAAGTGTACGTGTCTATGTGATTATCCCATTCCTTATAAATAGTTTTTTATTTGCTGGCATCATCCTGTATGGAGCTAATACGCTTAATAGATTGATTGATGCTTTTTTATCCCAATGGCATTGGATGGAATGGCTAACTTGGTTGCTTTGGCCAATTTTTACGATTATTGTCTTAACGATTGTTTTCTTTTTTTTTTCAGTAGTTGCCAATTTTATTGGTGCTCCGTTTAATGGTTTTTTGTCCGCTGCAGTAGAACGCTCACTAACTGGTAATGAAATAAAATCTGAAACTAAGCAAAGTTTTGCAAGAGTAATTATATCGGCATTTGAA
>CAJJDJ010000157.1 GCA_905182825.1 Thiotrichaceae bacterium UBA7359 | reverse complement strand
ATGAGATAAATGACAATTTTCCAAATATTGATGTATCCATTATTATCGGAGCAAATGATATCGTAAATCCATCTGCTCAAGAAGATCCGAACAGCCCTATAGCGGGAATGCCAGTTATGGAATGTTGGAAAGGCAAAACTACTATTGTCTTAAAAAGAGGAATGGCAACCGGCTATGCTGGAGTTCAAAACCCTCTTTTCTTTAAGGAAAATACACGAATGTATTTTGGTGACGCGAAACAAAGCCTAGATTCAGTACTTAAAGAAATTTTGTAAAAAATATATCAACTTAAAATAATGTGATGCATTATTTTAGTTATTATTAAATATATAGAACATCTAATCTCAAATAAAATATTAAGGAGTTAAAAATGGCAGAAGCTAAAGGGTTAAGTAAACCGGTGAAGTTAAAAAATGAACTTGCAACTCTACTAGGGGCAACAGAACTTCCTCGCACAGAGATAACCAAAAAATTGTGGGACTATATTAAAGCAAATAAGCTCCAAACAAAGACTGAAAATGGTAAAGCTGAAAATGGTGGTAAATTTATAGTCGCTGATGCAAGCTTACTATCTATATTTAAAAATACAAAATCTACAAGTAAATCGGGTAAACTGACTGACCTGACACAAATGAAAGAAGGTGAAACCATCGACATGATGCAAATGGCGGCTGTAGTTGGTGCAAATATAGAATAAGTCTGCTGTGTAAATATTGAAAAAAACGCCCTTCCTTGGGCGTTTTTTTTTAAATTAAACTAAATAGAAATAACAGAACTATCGCCCATATAAGGCCGCAATATAGTCGGGATACTTATGCTCCCATCTTTATTTTGATAGTTTTCCATTATTGCTATCAAAGTTCTACCTACTGCCAAACCAGAACCATTTAAAGTATGTAACAATTCTGGTTTATTTGTTTCTGGGTTCCGCCATCGTGCTTTCATACGTCGTGCTTGAAAAGCTTCAAAATTACTACAAGATGAAATCTCTCTGTATCTTTTTTGACTAGGTAGCCAAACTTCAATGTCATAGGTCTTTGCTGCGGAGAATCCTAATTCACCACCGCATAAAGAGACAACTCGATAAGGAAGTTCAAGTTTTTGTAATATATTTTCAGCATGACCTACTAATTCTTCTAGTACATTATATGAGGTTTCTGGTTTCACCAATTGCACCATTTCAACTTTTTCAAATTGATGCTGTCGAATCATGCCTCGTGTATCTCTGCCATAGGAACCTGCTTCACTTCTAAAGCAGGGCGAGTGACAAACAAATTTCTTTGGTAATTCGTCGCTATTGATTATTTCATCACGAGCAATGTTGGTAACTGGAACCTCTGCTGTTGGAATAAGGTACAAACTATGCTCTTTAATTTGAAATAAATCTTCTTCAAACTTAGGCAACTGACCTGTACCTATGCAACTTTCTGCATTGACTAAATAAGGCACATTAATTTCATCATAACCATGTTCATCAATATGTGTGTCCAACATGAATTGGATAATCGCGCGATGTAGCTTTGCTATACCTTTATGCATCACGACAAATCTGGTGCCGGTAATCTTGGTTGCAGTTTCAAAATCAATTAAACCTAATGCCTCACCTAAATCGACATGGTCTTTAGGTTGGAAGTCATAAGACTTTGGCGTACTCCACGTTTTTACTTCTTCATTATCTTCTTCAGTTTTTCCTCTAGATACAGATTCATGTGGAATATTTGGAATGCTAAAATAGACATCATTTAAATTTGATTGGACCATATTTAGTTCAACAACAATTTCATCAAGACTTATTTTTATCTTTGCAACTTCATCTATGATTGTTTGCGCATCTTCACCTTTTGACATTAGTTGGCCGATCATTCTTGATTTTGAATTACGCAAAGCTTGTAATTCTTCAGTTTTTATCTGGAACGTTTTCCGTTTTTCTTCCAGTTTTTGAATCACATCAACATCAAGCTTCATATCTCGCTTACTTAGAGCTGTAGAAACTTGTTCTATACTGTTACGTAATAATTGAGAGTCTAACATTACTGATTTAATCCTTTACTTATCTATTTTGTCGATCAATGTACAATATATCCAAACTTTATTCTTTAGTACATTTGATAGCATCCTTCTTCGTTATGATTGCCTACCAATGATCATCCCCAACCAACAGCCCAACATGCAAAATGAAATGCTCAGCAAAATATTTAGACCGGCTTTGAAGGCATCACCAGATTCAAGTAGATTTAATGTCTCGATCGAAAATGTAGAAAAAGTTGTAAATGCACCAAGCAATCCTATGGTGATACCTACACGCCATTCTGGATTAACATTAATTTCTTCAACCATGATTACATATGCTGCCCCCATAAGAAATGAACCTAATATGTTTACTACTAATGTCCCATATGGAAATCCACGGCCTATCAAACTAGAGATGCCCATAGTCATTCCATAACGACATAAAGCTCCTAATGCACCACCAATAGCGATAGATATTATTTGAATCATTATTTATTTTTTCTGGCTGACTGATTTTTCTCTTTTAAGAAGGCTAATTTTTCAGCAATCTTGATTTCTAATCCACGATTAACAGGGTGATAATATGTTTTCTCTTTCATACCTTCTGGAAAATAATTTTCACCTGCCACATAGCCATCATTCTCATCATGTACGTAACGATAATCTTTACCATAATTAAGCGACTTCATTAAATTTGTCGGCGCATTACGTAAGTGCAAAGGGACTTCTTTTGTCTCCGTTTCTCTTGCATCTTGCATAGCAGCATTAAATGCTGCATAGACAGCGTTGCTCTTTGCCGCACATGCAAGATAAATGATGGCTTGTGCTATAGCCAATTCACCTTCCGGCGACCCCAATCGTTCTTGTGTTTCCCACGCATCTAAGGCTAATCGCAAGCCCCTAGGGTCGGCGTTGCCGACATCTTCTGATGCTATTCGAACTACACGGCGAGCAACATAAAATGGATCACAGCCTCCGTCAATCATCCTTACAAACCAATAGAGTGCAGCATCAGGATCGGAGCCGCGAATTGATTTATGTAAAGCAGAGATCTGATCATAAAAGGCTTCGCCCCTTTTATCAAAACGTCGTAAAGATCCATCGACTAAGACATAATTTAATAAAGCCTCAGTGATCAT
>CAJJDJ010000156.1 GCA_905182825.1 Thiotrichaceae bacterium UBA7359 | reverse complement strand
AAAAAATATTTTCGTTAAGGTCGAAGAAGTTAAATAGTTTTCGCATGATTCCTCTTAGGCTGATAAAATAATATGCCTTATTATCTTTCACTTAATAATAATCTAAGATTTGATGCTGATACTGTCAGGCGGTAACGCCCTTTCTAACTTTCGTATCGATAAACTTCTTTCTGCCTTGCAATGTTGCATACCGGCAATTAGTTCAGTTGAATCACATTATGTCCACTTTGCTGAAAACAGTACCAATCTCAATCAAAAAGAAATGCACCAGCTTAATGCTCTACTGAGTTACGGTATAGAAGAAGAGCATGGCCCTGACAGTTCATTCAAACTCATTATTATACCAAGACCCGGCACAATCTCTCCCTGGTCTAGTAAGGCGAGCGATATTGTTCATAATTCGGGGTTAGAGAAAATAAAACGTGTTGAACGCGGTAGGGTTTACTCATTTCAGTTAAGTGAAGGAAACGAACTTGATGAAGAACAAATAGCAGAACTCAGCCCCCTATTACATGATCGAATGACAGAAATACTCATACCTGATGAGAATGGTGCCAATGCTTTATTTTCTATTACTCTACCCGCCGAATTAAATCAGGTTGATATAATGAATGTTGGCATTGTTGCATTGAAAACAGCCAACACTCAAATGGGCTTGGCTTTATCAAATAATGAGATAGATTACTTATTTATTTCGTTCGAGAAATTGGGTCGTAATCCAACAGATGTAGAATTAATGATGTTTGCTCAAGCAAACTCTGAGCATTGCAGGCACAAAATCTTTAACGCTGAATGGACTATCGATAATGTTAAACAAGAACACTCCTTGTTTAAGATGATAAGACAAACCCATGAAGCCAATCCAGGGAATGTGCTTTCTGCTTACCATGATAATGCTGCCGTTATGGCCGGTTTTAATGGTGCACGTTTTTTTACTGATCCGAGTAGTCATCGCTATGGCTATCATGATGAAGATATCCACATCCTGATGAAGGTTGAAACACATAACCACCCAACTGCAATATCGCCATACTCAGGTGCAGCAACTGGGTCTGGCGGAGAGATTCGTGATGAAGCCGCAACTGGGCGTGGAGCAAAACCAAAAGCAGGACTATGTGGTTTTGCAGTATCAAATTTAAAAATCCCCGGATTTGAACAAGCATGGGAAAAAAATAATGGGAAACCAGACCGCATTGTATCGGCTTTGGATATTATGATTGAAGGTCCTATTGGAGCGGCAGCGTATAATAATGAATTTGGTCGCCCGGCATTATGTGGTTATTTCCGTACCTATGAACAACGAAAAGATGAATCTTTAATTTACGGTTATCACAAACCAATCATGCTTGCCGGCGGTTACGGGATGATTCGCGAATCAGATGTACATAAACAAGATATTCCTACAGGGGCAAAACTAATAGTATTGGGTGGTCCGGCAATGTTGATTGGACTTGGTGGTGGCGCAGCCTCATCAATGGCTTCAGGTTCAAGTGACGCTTCGCTAGATTTCGCTTCAGTACAACGCGATAACGCTGAGATGGAACGACGCTGTCAGGAAGTCATCGATCGATGCTGGGCATTAAGTGATAATAACCCAATTATTAGTATTCATGATGTTGGCGCTGGTGGTCTATCCAATGCCATGCCTGAGCTCGTTAGTGCTAGTAATCGTGGCGCACAACTAGAATTACGTGAGATTCCCAATGATGAACTCGGCATGTCGCCGATGGGTGTTTGGTGTAATGAGTCTCAAGAACGGTACGTACTTGCGATTGCTGCAGAACAACTTGACCGCTTCACGTCGCTTTGCAAACGAGAACGCGCTCCCTATGCGATACTCGGCGATGCAACTGAAAAAGAACAACTTGTTTTGAACGATACGCACTTTAATAATCAAGCGATTGATATACCAATGTCTGTATTACTTGGCGAGATGCCAAACATGCAACGCGATGCGCAGACTGAAACTGCCCAACATTTTGAATTTGATGCTACACTATTAGACTTACAAGAATCAATTGATCGAGTTCTACAACTACCCACGGTTGCCAGTAAAAGTTTTTTAATTACGATTGGTGATCGTTCGGTTTCTGGATTGGTTGTGCGCGATCAGATGGTCGGCCCCTGGCAAGTGCCCGTAGCAGATTGTGCAGTTACCAGTTCATCTTATTTTGACTATATCGGCGAAGCGATGGCAATTGGTGAACGTGCTCCTCTAGCTATTACTAATGCAGCCGCTTCCGGAAGAATGGCAATTGCTGAAGCCATAATGAATATCACTGCAGCACGTATTATCAAACTAGAAGATATTGCTCTTTCAGCAAACTGGATGGCAGCCTGTGGTGAACCTGGCCAAGACGCAAAACTTTATACGACCGTTGCTGCTATTAGTCATCTTTGTAAAGAACTTAGCATTGCTATACCGGTCGGTAAGGATTCTTTGTCGATGAATACTGTTTGGACTGAAAATAATCAGCAACAAAAAGTAACATCGCCTTTATCATTAAATATTACGGCTTTTGCTCGAGTAGCAGATGTTCGCCAATCACTGACACCTCAATTACTACAAGATGATGACACGCTTTTAGTCTATATTGATTTAGCCAACGGCAAACAGCGTCTCGCTGGCTCTGCCCTATGCCAAGTTTATGAACAATTCGGTTGTGAAACACCTGACCTAGATGATTCAACTTTACTAATCGGCTTTTTCAAAGCCTTACAAATCCTCAATGAATCAGATTATATTCTCGCATATCATGATCGTTCGGATGGGGGGCTGTTTGTCACCTTGGCTGAAATGGCCTTTGCTGGTCACACCGGCATTGATATTGAACTTGCAGAGACTAAAAACATCATCGCCTATTTATTTAATGAAGAACTCGGTGCGGTTATTCAAATAAAGGGTGCGCATCAACATAGTGTAAAACAAACTTTCATAAATGCTGGCATAGAGGAACAATCACTTCATATTATAGGCAAAATCAATAATGATTATACATTTAGACTCAAGCAAGATAAGTCAACCCTTCTAGAGTCACCCATTAATGAGTTACATAAAAAATGGTCCTCTACCAGTTTTCAAATTCAATCACTACGCGATAATCCTGAGTGTGCAAAAGAGGAACTTGATCATGTAGGCAATGAAAATGATTCTGGTTTATTTCTCGATACAACATTTGCGCTCGAAAGTAACGCACTTTCTTTCATCAACACTAATGCAAAACCAAAAATGGCAATACTGCGAGAACAAGGCGTTAATGGACAATTAGAAATGGCTGCTGCATTTGATCGTGCTGGATTTGAATGTATTGATGTGCACATGCAGGACTTGATAGACGGTCAAATCAAACTTGATTCATTTAATGGACTGGTTGCCTGTGGCGGATTTTCTTATGGCGATGTCTTAGGCGCTGGTGGTGGTTGGGCAAAATCTATTTTGTACAGTGACTATATCAGTAAAATGTTTGAAAAATTTTTTAACCGCACCGACACATTTTCCCTTGGTGTCTGTAATGGATGTCAGATGATTTCACAACTACGTGATTTGATCCCAGGCGTAACATCATGGCCTGATTTCATTCGTAATCAATCAGAACAATTTGAAGCGCGATTAGTGATGGTAGAGATCATGAAATCACCTTCCATTTTATTCAAGGACATGGCTGGATCTAAAATTCCTGTGGTAGTTGCTCATGCCGAAGGACGTGTTTCATACAAACCTACAGATTTAATGACGAATGCTGCTATGCGCTATATTGATAATTCAGGAGTATCGACAGAACGTTATCCTCTTAATCCTAATGGTTCCATTAATGGATTAACCGGGCTCACCAACGATGATGGCCGTATTACCATCATGATGCCCCATCCTGAACGTGTATTCTTACGCAAACAATTCTCTTATTTACCTTCACAATGGAATAACGAATATAGTCCATGGATGAAAATGTTCCTGAATGCACAAACCTGGTTTAATTAAATCTCTGGGTATTTTCGTAAAATCATCTATTAATAAAACATCTTACGATAATTGAATTACGCTTTATCACCGCTGACATCGATTTGGTCATACGCTAGACTTATGCATAATGACAAGCCCTAATTTAAGATAATGAAGAAATCTTCTGATATTTCAGATGAAGATAGTGCGCTATTTCGAAAATCAGTTGGTGATGCAACGCCGCTAAAAAAAGACAGCTTTATTGCTGACAAACCGAGACCAAAAGCTCACCCCGCAAAAACTGAAGCTGATAATCTTGCTGTCATTAAAGAAATGTGTGCCGCAGACTTTGATTCCATTCTTTTAGAGAGAGGAGATGAGCTTCTTTATACTAGCTCTGGAATTCAAAATAATATATTAAAAAAATTACGTCGCGGACATTATAAAATAGAAGCAGAACTAGATTTACATGGCATGACAGTTGATGGTGCTAAAATTGCATTAATTGATTTTTTTAATCAGTGCACGACCCGTTCTCGGCGCTGTGTCAAGATTATTCACGGAAAAGGTCTTGGCTCTATTAATAAACAACCAATATTAAAGAACAAACTTAATCAATGGCTGCAAAAAACGGATATCGCGGAAGCTTTCTGCTCAGCAAGACCTGCTGATGGAGGTACAGGGGCAATTTATTTGTTATTAAAGCGTAAATGATTAACAAGTCATGAGCTTTTAGGTTTGACGGAATCAGAATCATTAATACATGCTCTGATTCGAAATCGCTCAACCATGAATCAGACTTAAAATACTAAAATCATATTTGAAAGAGAAGAATTTATGTAAAGATTATGAAGAAGCTATTAGAACAACAGCATATACAGCAATGCCATCGCCACGACCAACAAAACCCATTTTTTCTGTCGTTGTCGCTTTAATATTTATATCTGTTATTTTTGCATCAAGATCTATAGAAAGATTTTTTTTCATTGAAGAAATATGGTCAGCCATCTTTGGTGCTTGTGCCAAAATCGTGATGTCTGCATTACCCAACACAAATTTATTTTTTTTCATTAAATTATAAACTTGCTGTAATAAAATACGGCTATCAATATTTTTTAAACTTGAGTCTGTATCAGGGAAATGTGACCCAATATCGCCTAAACACATAGCGCCGAGAATCGCATCACAAAGCGCATGGATAACTGCATCAGCATCAGAATGTCCTTCCAATCCTTTCTTATAAGGAATTGTTACGCCACCTAAAACTAAAGGTCGCTCGTCAACAAGACGATGAGCATCGTAACCATGTCCAATTCGCATTTTTTATATCATCCTATCTAGGTATGCTTTTAGTGATTCAAGGTCATCTTTATAAGTTAGTTTAATGTTTTCTTGATGTCCAAGCACAAGCATTGGTTTAAATCCTAGTCTTTCGACTGCCATAGCTTCATCTGTTATAGCAGCTTTATTCTTAAGAGCGTCTTGGATAGCCAACAAAAGTTTCCCATATTTAAACATTTGTGGCGTTTGTGCATGCCAAAGTGATTGGCGTTCTACCGTTCCATCTATTTCACCTGTATCACTTGCACGTTTCATAGTATCCCTACAAGGCATTGCCAGAATTCCACCTATATCATGCGTTCTTAATTCTATTATCAGTCTGTCAATTGCTGATTGATTCAAGCAAGGTCTAGCTGCATCATGAACCATTAACCAATCATCATCTTTTGCTTCACCTGATAGCATCTGCAGACTATTTAACACTGATTGGTAACGCTCTTTTCCACCTGAGGCTGTCATTATTTTATCATGGCCAGATATTTCCAATGTTGCCCAAAACTCATCTTCCTTTGATATTGCTACAATAATTTTTTCAATTTCTTCACGATAAATAAAGCAATCAATAGTATGCTCAATAATTGTTTTATTATTAATTGAGATATATTGTTTTGGTTTATCTACGTCCATACGTAAACCTTCTCCTGCTGCTGGTATTACTACCCAATATTTTAAACTATCTGACATATTTATTAATTAGTATTAATTTGAAAGGCTGAATGATCTACAATTTGATAAAATATCTCACCATCTTTAATCATTCCCATCTCACTTCGTGCACGTTCTTCAATCGCTTCATACCCCTGTTTAAGGTCATGAACTTCTGCTGTTAGTGACAAGTTTCGCTCTTTAAGGCTTTCTTTTTCTTGTTCGACTTTACTAATTTTATCCTGAAGATGATGTACTTCGGTCAAACTGCCGTTACCGAACCATAAACGATACTGTAATAATATTAGCAATATCAAAAAAAGAGCAGTCATCACTTTCATCTATGAAACCAGACCTATATTAATTTTCGCACTATGAAATATTATAAAAAGCATCTCGACCAGGATAAGTGGCGTTACTACCGAGTTCATCTTCTATCTTCATCAATCGATTATATTTTGCCACACGATCAGAACGCGAGAGTGACCCTGTTTTTATCTGTCCTGCTGATGTTGCCACAGCAAGATCTGCAATAGTTGTGTCTTCAGTCTCACCCGATCGATGTGATATCACTGCTGTATAACCTGCCTTCTTTGCCATATTGATAGCGGCGAGAGTTTCTGTAAGTGTTCCAATCTGATTTACTTTAATCAATATTGAATTAGCAATTTTTTTATTGATTCCTTCCTTAAGAATCGAAGTGTTTGTCACAAAAAGATCATCACCAACTAATTGCACATTCTTGCCCAGTTTTTCTGTTAATTTTTTCCAACCATCCCAATCACCTTCATCCATAGCATCTTCTATCGTAATAATAGGGTACTTATCAAACCAAGGTGATAAATAATCCAAAAATTCCTGAGAATTAAGCTTCTTGTTTTCTGACCTAAGCGTGTAAATACCATCTTGATAAAATTCAGAACTGGCAACATCGAGACCTAATAAAATATCTTCACCTGCTTCATAACCTGCTTTATCGATAGATTCGAGAATGACTTCTATAGCCTCCTCATTAGAAGAAAGGTTAGGCGCAAAACCACCTTCGTCACCAATAGTTGTACCAAGACCCAGATTTTGTAACACCGATTTCAAAGAATGAAAAACTTCCGTGCCATAACGAACCGCTTCACGAAGACTAGGAGCACCTACAGGTAAAATCATAAATTCTTGTAAATCGACATTATTATCAGCATGTACACCACCATTAATAATATTCATCATAGGCACTGGCATTTGAAAAGGTCCTCTGTCGCCAAGATATTCATAAAGAGGAATATTCTTTTCATCTGCTGCCGCATGGGCCGTCGCCATTGAAACAGCAAGAATTGCATTTGCACCAAGATTCTTTTTAGTCGATGTACCATCAAGATCAATCATAATTTTATCAATCTTGGCTTGTTCAGTTACTTCTTCTCCTAGTAAAGTAGGTGCTATTTCATTATGTATATTACTTATCGGAATAAGTACACCTTTACCTAGATATCGTGCATTGTCCATATCACGTAATTCTAACGCTTCTCGCACACCGGTTGATGCTCCAGATGGCACCATAGCACTACCTACTGCGCCACTTTCAGTAATGACTTCAGCTTCGATAGTAGGATTGCCTCTTGAGTCGAGGACTTCATGTGCGATGATTTTACTAATGGCCGTCACTTCTTATTCTCCATCATTAATTTAATTATTTTATGATTTGATC
>CAJJDJ010000155.1 GCA_905182825.1 Thiotrichaceae bacterium UBA7359 | reverse complement strand
GCTGCATTAATCGTGTTTGCACTAGACTAAACTAAACGAAACTAAATTTTAGTTAGTTGCTCTATATTATGGAAGGGTAAGTTGTTTTTGCCCTTCCATTTTTATATCTCGCAACAAAGATGCATAGGAGTGACTTTGATGAAGTCTAAAAATAATGAATACCCTCAAATATCTACACCCAACAATGACTCTAATTTTAAAATCATGAAATGGTTGTTAGTCTCTTTAATTTTCATGACACTATGTATTGTTAATCAACAATCTTTCGCGGAACGCTTAGTGCCTGACGTCATAATCAATGATGGTTCTGCAGAAGCAGACCGTCCGATATCAGAAGTTATAGCAGAAATTCAATCTTCACCAGAGACCATGGAGTCGAGTGAATTAATGTTTAATCAAAACTGTGCTTATTGTCATGGCAACAAAGGTGGCGGTGGAAAATCGAGAAAGATGCAGTGTCTCAGATTTTTAAATAATGAATATGTGTTCAAAACAATTTCTAATGGCAGAAGAGCAGGTGCAAATATTATGCCCTCATGGAGTAAGAGTTTCGACAAAACAAAAAGACTAATGCTGACAGCATACGTAATGTCTCTTAAAACATTGCCACTATGTGAAAAGTAATTGTCTGGTACATTCGTGTAAAAAATTATCAAAGTGTGAAGGGTAATTGTCTCGGATATGCGAAGATTTATAATCTAAAAACGATAAAACATCGATTAAAAAAATATGAAAAATCCAACGATACTGATTATATTACTGCTGCTTATATTAAAACCTTTGGTTCTGAGTGCTGCTAGTCTGTCAGATATTAAAAAAAATGGTGAGTTTAATATCTGTGCCCATAAAGATGCGCTTCCTTTCTCAAATGAAAAAAAGTCTTATGGAATGCACATTGATCTCGCTAAGTTGATGGCTGATGAATTAGGCGTCTCACTGAAGACTTCTTGGGTAAATTTACCGCGCTATGCAAAATATGTAAATTGTGATGCTTATATGGGTGTTTCTATATTACCTGGTGAGGCTGGAGGTGAAGGCTTTGTAAAGAAAACAGATCCCTATGCACAAATAGAAATACTCGCTATAACTGACTCGAAAAGACAACTAAAGACTCTTGACGACTTTAATGGATTGCGGGTAGCGACTACCTCAGGTTCATTAATTCATATGGCTCTGCTAAATTATGATACTGAGATTTTTGTCAGTTATTTGACTGACAAAAAGATACTTGACGCTGTCATGAACGGTGATGTCGATGTCGGTATTGTGGCCAATTCTGGTTGGGGTTGGTATAAAATCAATCATCAGAAAGCAACAGCTAAATTTCATTCACAATCGACACAATTCATCAATGCCATGAATGCATATCGATTGGGTATCGGTTTTCGAAAAGCAGATAAAGCCACTGTGACGGAAGCGAATAAAATTTTGCATAAAATTAAAAAGCGCGGTGACTTGGCAAAACTACTAGATAAATATGGACTTGAGCCAGTCAAATAAAGGAAAAAAAATGAATTTTAATAACTTGGTAATATCCATCTTTATTACATTACTGCTATCTATTAATGTTTTTGCAAAAGATACTATCGACTCACTCAACACGAAGGCTGAAGAAGAAAATAGTCCTTATCGATGGATCACACTTTCGGAGAAAGAATTAGCGGGAGATGTTATTCCTGGATCAACCATGAAAGTACACAAAGAAGAAGCCATCATAGCAAGAGTCAAGTCTAGAGAAAAAAGTTTTCAAAGGTCTAATAATGTCACACTTAAAGAAATAAGAGCGCTTGAACCTGGGGGACATTGGGACCAAATTTTTATTGAAGCATGGGTTTTTGATAATGAAGGTGTCGAGGTGGTATATACTTTTTGGCTCAACAATCCCACGGATTATCTTTTCAAAGGACCTTGGACAAACCCCTGAACAATGATTTAAGGCTATTAATAAGCTTGAGTAAATGCCATTAAGTCACTGATATTTATATATAAATATAAATTGTTGTTATTTTGAGACAAAATTTGTATTGCGAACTATTGTTTATCCAATTCGATATTATTCCATAGAGCCACAAGTCAATAGAAAAGCGATAAAAAGCGCTTATTGTTGTTTAAGCAACAATTTATTTTGTTTTAGCTGATTGTTGTTTTTATCTCAATAAGTAGTTGCAACTCATGGATTTCTGTAGTATTTTTCAATTCGTCTTATTAATAGCTCATTAGCTGTGGTTAAGATGTCGCTTCAAAAGACTTGTTGAAATTAGTAATGTAAGGAAGACGAGTTCGGCGAGGTGAATTTTTATCTCTAGAGATGTAAATGAAAAATATTTGTATTTTCTTAAGGAGGAATACAACAGTGAATAAAACAATTAAAGGAGCTTGTCTGGTCGCTGCGACCGCAATGCTTCCACTATCACAAGCAGCAACAGCCGGAGAAGTTAATATTTCTGGTTGGATTAACGAAAGCATGTTGTACTTTGATGACAGCGTAAATAGCGACATCGTCGCAACGCAGGATAACGGTACTACATTAGCTAGTCGTATTTCCTTTACTGGCACACAAGAGTTACCAAACTCTGGTGGCATGACAGCGGGTTTTGAA
>CAJJDJ010000154.1 GCA_905182825.1 Thiotrichaceae bacterium UBA7359 | reverse complement strand
ATGGCAATGGAAACACTGCTGATTACATTTCAAACCAATATTGATTTGTAGCGTACTTAGGCTCTTCCGCTTAATCGTTGGGAATTTTCTTTGGTTTAGTAAAGATAAAGTATTATGCATGTTTGTTATGCCTTTATTAAGTATAATTACTTTGTCACATCTGAAACAATCATTATGATGAAAGAGAAAAATATTTTCTACGATTTGACATTCATCAGCTAAGAAATAATTTATTCATTACTTCAATTATTATGTCTTGTGAATGATGCTACTCATGTCAGCAAGCCATCTACTTTGTAAGTGTCCGCATGCAATGCTCGGAAATAGAACTATTGCGGCATTATTTTTAAATTAATTTAACATTTGATTTTTTTATTACGCTACACTCCAGACTGCAAACTATTAATAAAGTTAAAGTATCTCGATAGTTCAGTTGAATAGAACCATCTAACCTTGGCTAGCTTATTTGACAGATAAAACTGGATGCGTGATTAAAGATAGCTAGAATTAAAGTGATAAAATATTTTATATGTCCCCATAGCGTAATTGGATAACGCAACTCCCTCCTAAGGAGTAGATTACAGGTTCGACTCCTGTTGGGGACACTAAATTTAATACTTTATATATATTAAAAAAGTTGATAATTTTTTAATATATGAAACATCAAATGCAACACGTTATCTTGTTTGACATAACTTAGCATATGACTTTTTAGATTTTAACTATTTTTTATAACTATATGCTTAGGTAAGAATTAATATCTTTAACTAAAATATGAGATATTGTTATCCAATTAGACAAGGTGTTTTATTAAATTAAATTACACTATTAGCATGGGGACTATCATTTGAAAGCATATCCATTAAATCAATTATATACGTCCCATGATTCTATTATGGCTGAATATTAATCAGACCTCCTGAGATATCTTTTCTGTAGTTTCAGATAGCCGATTTATTAAGGTTTTCAAAAAAACCTTGTAAAATCGTATCTGACAATTTATTGATGCCTGATTAATCACTGTTGAATTAATTTTCATTATCGATGTGCAATCGAGTGATTTGATAGTGGCAGTTCGCTTAGTTTTAGATAGATAACCCATTTCACCAAAACAATCGCCTTTTCTCAATCTTCGAATGATTGATCTATTTTTCATTACCTCAACACTGCCATTAACGATGACATAAAAACAATCATCTATATCTCCTTCAACAATAATGTCATCATTGACATGGTAAGCTTTCCAGGTGCTGGAGCGTAGAATTTCCCAAATTTCCGTGTCATCAAAGTCTGCGAAAAATTCTAATTTTTTAATGGAGTTGAATCTTTCTTTAACAAAAACATCTTCTTTGGACTTTTTTAGCGTATGAAATGCTTTAGAAAGATCTGCAGCAAAATCTAATCCCATCTTGTAACGATTGGAGAGATCTTTGCTTAAAGCTTTTATCATAATTTCATTTAACGCTTCAGGCAAATCACTCCTATAGTTACTCATTGGTGGCGGCTCATCGTTTAATACACTATTTACCAACCGTGAAAAGCTATTCGAAGCAAAAGGTTGTCGTCCTGTCAACAATTCATACATAACCACACCTAATGAAAAAATATCACTCTGATTAGTTATGTATTCTTCTTTAAGTTGTTCCGGAGACATATACCTTGGCGAACCCATCATTGCACCCATCTGTGTCGCCGTTGAATCTGCGTTATACAGATAGGCTATACTGAAGTCAGCAATCTTTACATCTTGGTCGGGAGTAAAAAGTATATTTGAAGGTTTAATATCTCTATGCACAACCCCTTGTCGATGTGCATAATCAAGGGCATTTGCGCATTTAAAGATTATTTCAACGACTTTATTGATAGGTAATAACATATTGGTATTGCAATATGGCTTAAGTGTATTACCACCCTCGATATATTCCATAACAATGTAACAATTGTCACCATCTACACCAGCATCATAAATATTTATAATATTGGGATGCGTTAGTAAACCAGCAGTATGAGCTTCATTAAAAAACATTTTACGATATCGCTCACCAGATTCTGGGTCATTGAGTGAGTCTAGAAATGCGAGCTTCAAAGCAACATGTCGATTTATATAAGGATCATTCCCAAGGTAAACAACTCCCATACTGCCGCGATTAATCTCATTTCGAACTTCATATTTTCCAATTTTATCTGGCATACTATTAGTCATGAGATTGTTATGCCTATCTTAAAAATTTAAATAAATTCATATAATGTGCATTACAATAAAAATGTAACATATCAGACTTAACAAAGTAATATAAATTATAGTAGCATATTAATGTATCTAGGTTGATTTCAATATCAAGCCTACTATACTGAATTGAAAGTATCACTGCGTTTATCATTTTTCGACTTTGTAAAAAAGAAGAAGCTATCATGACTAAAACTGTTAACCAGCTATTAAATACTATACAAAATGATTTTTTTTCGGTAACACCGAATTCTCTCGTCATTGATGCAATAAAGATGATGAATGAAAAAGAAGTCGGTGCCTTACTCGTTATAGAAAACGATAATCTAGTCGGAATCATGTCAGAGAGGGATTACACTAGAAAAGTTATTTTAAACAACAGAAGTTCATCTGAAACCAACGTTAATGAAATAATGACTTCCGATTTAAAAATAGTCAACTCATCCCAAACGATTGATGAATGCATGATTATCATGTCGAATAATCACATACGTCATTTGCCAGTAGTGGACAATAATAAAATCATAGGTCTTTTGTCTGTTATTGATGTTCTCAAAAACATAGTCGCCGAAAAAGAATTTATTATTGAACAACTAGGGCATTATATTTCCGATACAGTGTGACGTGATTCCATCGATAATTAAATTATAGCTTTGATATTTAATATTATTTTTAATTTCATTCACTTGCAATAAATTAAGGCTCATCTTAGTTAATTACGGTGTATAATTCACATCATTGAAGTATATAACTCTAGGTTAAATTACAACTCGACTCTAAAATCAGCCAACAAAACCTTTGAACTAATAAATACGCTGAGAAATAAAAAGCATGAATTTTTCTAATGACAAACAACAGATCCTTCATCAATTATCAATCCATTTTGAAGCAAGCCAAAATATCCATCTACATGATTTATTTATGGCAGATCAACACCGCGGCAAAAACTACACGCAGAAACTATCTACACTTTACATAGATTTTTCTAAAAATATTTTTACTGATGAAACATTGAGATTACTTTTCA
>CAJJDJ010000153.1 GCA_905182825.1 Thiotrichaceae bacterium UBA7359 | reverse complement strand
CGATTATATAGAGAAAAAATAAAACAAACATAAAGCTTGAGGATAAATACTAATATAGTTAATCTTCCAACTCACATTATTTCAAAGCAATCTCACGGCATTTAATTTATACTGCAATAATATTGTCACGACAACTTTAACAAGAACTACTTCTAGTTTCATCATGCCTGCATTAGAAATAAACAATTTAAAAAAACTATATCCAAATAAATTTGAAGCCTTAAAAGGTATTGATTTGAGTGTTAATCAAGGCGATTTTTTTGCTTTGTTAGGCCCTAATGGCGCAGGGAAATCAACAACTATTGGTATAATTTGCGGTCTTGTTAATAAAACGTCTGGGACAATCAAAGTCTTCGGACATGACATAGATTCTGAAAATGCAGCAGCAAAAGCTTGCATTGGAATCGTTCCTCAAGAAATCAATTTTTCGCAGTTTGAAACCTGTTTAAATATCGTCACCAATCAAGGTGGCTACTACGGAATCACTAGACGAATCGCATTTGAACGTGCAGAAAAATATCTTAAAAATCTTGGGCTTTGGGAAAAACGTAATGAGTGTTCTCGAAACTTGTCTGGCGGTATGAAGCGCCGTTTGATGATTGCCAGAGCGTTAATACATGAACCAAAAATGTTGATTTTGGATGAACCGAGCGCAGGAGTTGATGTTGAGTTAAGACGTTCAATGTGGGATTTCTTAACTAATTTAAATCAGCAAGGTATAACTATTGTCCTTACTACGCACTATCTTGAAGAGGCAGAAAGCCTTTGTAAGAATATTGCAATTATTGACAAAGGTCAGATTATTAAAGACACTTCAATGAAACAGCTTCTTGCAAAATCTGATAAAGAAACATTCTTTTTTGATTTGGTTGATCCCATCATTATATTGCCCGATCTAAATTGCTTAAGTAGTCAATTAATAGACCCTACAACTATAGAAGTAGAGATATCAGGTAAAGATAATATTTCTCAAGTTTTTGATGTACTTTCAAATAACAATATAAATGTTAGCAGCATGAGAAATAAGTCTAATCGATTAGAAGAGCTATTTCTTGATTTGTTGAATAACAACAATAAACTAGGTTAGATTATGTCCATACAATCATTATTTATACCATTCAACACAATTGTTGTTAAAGAAGTTTCTCGGTTCACACGGATTTGGATGCAAACCATTTTGCCTCCAGCAATTAGTATGACGTTATACTTTGTCATTTTTGGTGGTTTGATGGGCTCAAGAATTGGGACCATGAATGGGTTTAATTACATCGATTATATAGCACCAGGCATTATCATGATGTCAATCATAAACAATTCTTATGCAAATGTTGTCTCTTCTTTTTATGGTGCTAAATTTCAAAGACACATTGAAGAGATGTTAGTAGCTCCTATACCAAACTTTATTATCCTTGCTGGCTTTGTCACAGGTGGTGTTGTCAGAGGACTTTTAGTCGGTTTTGTTGTCACAATAGTAGCTCTATTTTTTACAGATTTACAAGTACATAATTTCACCATAACCATTGCTGTCGTTCTTATGACTTCGATCGTTTTTTCTCTGGCAGGAATGATTAATGCTATCTTTGCAAATAAATTTGATGATATTTCCATCATACCTGCATTTGTATTAACACCACTTATCTACTTAGGAGGAGTTTTTTATTCGATCGATTTATTACCAGTCTTTTGGCAAAAAGTCTCTGCCTTTAACCCTATTTTATATATGGTTAATGCTTTTCGCTATGGTCTGCTTGGGGAGTCTGATATAAGCATTTCTCATGCTTTTATAATGCTTATCATTTTCACAATCACATTATTAATCATTTCTTTACAACTATTAAATAGAGGTGTCGGAATTAAGTCTTAATTTGATGCGTGTTTGAAATCATTTACCTGAATATTTACAACCTGAAGTACATGTTTCTTTCACCACGATAGAGCTAAGTAGTGGTAACTGGAGTATGAGCTTATCCCACACCCATTTAGCTAAATTTTCACTCGTAGGATTTTCCAATCCCTCTATATCATTAAGATAACGATGATCTAAAGATTCAAATAACGGTTTAATTATCCCGCTAATATCAGCAAAATCCATAACCCAACCCGAAGTTTCATCCATATTTCCAGACACATGCACCTCTATAGTGAAGGAATGACCATGTAATCGACTACACTTATGTTGATTAGGTACATTAGGTAATCGATGTGCTGCTTCAATCGTGAATGATTTATATATTTCCATAATTATAGACAGTAAACAGATTTAAACTCCTGATAAAGGTCATCAACTTTTTTCCATAATGCACCTGTCTCCCCAGTTCCTACAGGCAAATTATTCAATTGAGTCACTGGCACGATTTCCCAAGTCGAACTAGTAATCCAAACTTCATCAGCATTCAGTAACTCTTTTTCACTAATCACTGTCTCAAGATGAGTTATATTGTTATTAGCCAGTATTTCAACTACTAAATCTCGAGTTATACCAGGTAAAACATGTTTGTCTTTAAGTGGCGTGAATACCTCACCATTTTTACAAATGAAAACATTACTCGCAGCACCTTCTGTTATATAACCGTCTCTAATCAAAATAGCTTCTTTTGCACCTTGTTGGTTTGCTTTATATCTTAAAAGTACGCTCGGCAGCAGAGTTATAGCTTTAATATCACAATATTGCCATCTAATATCTTCATGAGTAATTGCATTAATACCGACAGAAAAATTCTTTTTTTCAACAGGACGGGGCATTACGAAGATTGTTGGGTTCTTAGCAATTGTTATGTCATGATCTCGCTCGGTGACACCACGCGTGATTTGCAGATATATTGATTGTTCAGACTCTTCTATAGTCTCTATCAGTTCTTCAAATATTGAGCGCCATTGAATGGAAGAATAGGGATTGTCCATAAAAATAGCTTCCAAACTATTTTCAAGACGTTGCATATGTTCATCAAAACAAAATATTTTACGATTGAAAATCGGGATAACCTCATAGACACCATCACCGAAAGTAAATCCACGGTCGAGTACGTTAATTGATGCTGTCGAAAGAGGCTTAAACTCTCCGTTTAAGTAAACCGTTGTCATAATTAATCTTATTCAAAAAGAAGATATACTTCATCTTTTAGTCTATCAAAAACATTACCCTTGGCGACTGAACTAAGTGCAAATAACGGTACTGTTTTAATATTCTTATCTTTTAACATAATATTAAGCACACCTTTTTGATCTCCTTGACTAACAGGAGCCATAATTAATTTTTCGACCTCTACAATTGGTTCAAGTTTTTCATATTGACCCCTTGGGATTGTTATGTATAGATTCTTATTAATACTTAAGTTTACGGTATCAATTTCTGCTTTCCATATTTTAGCAGTGGCAATCAGATCTCCAACACTATAGAGCTTATGTGTCTCAAAGAATCGAAATCCATAATTTAGTATTGCTTGGCTATTTTTTGCCCTGGCATTTTTTCCATCTGCCCCCATCACAACAGAAATAAGGCGCATACCATCTCGAACAGCTGATGCAACTAAACAATAACCTGCTTCTTTCGTGTGCCCTGTTTTTATACCATCAACACTACGATCGCGCCAGAGTAATATATTACGATTATTTTGTTTGATTCCATTAAAGGAATACTCCTTTATTTTATGTAAAGAATAAAGTTCTGGGTAATCTCTTATTAATGCTTGTGCTAATTTAGCCATATCATTAGAAGTCGTATAATTTTCAGGGTTTGGTAAACCCGTGCTATTAACAAAATGTGAATTAATCATTCCTATTCTGTCTGCATGTTTATTCATCAAATCAGCGAAAACACCTTCGGTACCGGAAACATGCTCTGCCAAGGCAACACTAGCATCATTTCCTGATTGTATAATGACGCCATGGAGTAGTTCTTCAAGTTTAATTTTCTTTCCAACCTCAACAAACATTCTTGAGCCTACAGTACGCCAAGCTTTTTCACTCACTAAAACTTCATCTTCCAATGATATTTTTCCATTTACTAACTCACTAGCCACGACATATACAGTCATAATCTTAGTTAGACTGGCCGGGGGTAATTTTTTTTCCATATTTTTTTCTAACAATATATTTCCACTATTAAAATCCATTACTATATAAGATGAGACTTTAATTACAGGTGGTGCAGGAACAATCATTTCTGCCGCTGCAAATTGTAGTGGTGCAAACATCAATAAAAATATAACTTTGAATGATTTCATTTCTTTACCAATAAGTTTCTAATTTGTAACAATATGATGTTCATGAATATCATACTCTACCAGACTTAAAACAATAGCATCGGCCTGTTTAACATCAGTTAACGGTCCAATTTTAACACGATACAAGGTACTACCCGAGACAACAATCTCATTAACACTTATCATTTCTTCACCAATTGACTTTAACTTTTTTTTTAAGTCTTCGGCATTAATTAAATTACTAAAAGAACCTACCTGAATATAAAAACGATCTTCATTTTTTACCTCAGGAGTACTTATAACTGCTAACTCTTTATCTAAATCGACAGCACTAATCTCCTCTGTTCTAACAGTCCTAATTTCAACAAGGCCAGTGCCGTTCTTTAAAATATCGAGTTTGATTGCAGCTGTATAAGATAAATCAATAATACGATTGCCATGAAATGGTCCACGGTCATTAACTTTAACAATAATTTTTTTATTATTTTTTAGATTAATCACTTCAACATAAGTAGGTAAAGGTAAAGATTTATGAGCGGCTGTCATACCATACATATCATAGATTTCACCGCTAGAAGTTCTTCGACCATGAAATTTCGTGCCATACCATGAGGCAATCCCCTTTTCCACAAAACCTTTATTACTATCCATGACATAATAACGTTTATCAAAAACGACATATGACTTTGGATTACCATAACGGCTTTTGGGTTCATTTTTAGGTGAGGCATTCGGAATTTTTGAGACATCAACTTGTTTACTTGGCGCTTTGTCAGACTCAGGTGCCGCAACAATCGCGTCGTGGAGAGTTTTTGGGATATTAAGCAAACTCATGCTTCCACATGCTGATAAAGTCAGCAATGCGAACAATATAAATACCCTTACAACTATTATTCTAGCACACATTTTTAGAGCAAAAGACATATATATTAATCTAGAGTCTTAGATATATTATTATTTAATTTTTCTATTTCTAATGACAATTGATAAACAGCCATAGCATATAAATGGCTATGATTGTAGCGAGTTATGACATAAAAATTATTATGTGCTAACCAGTATTCATTAATATTTTTTCCTTCATATTCGAATAACTTAAGTTTCTCGTTTTTTTCAAAAAGGGAATTTGATTTTATACCAAATTTTACTAATTCAGACTCACTTAAATTTGGTTTAAGA
>CAJJDJ010000152.1 GCA_905182825.1 Thiotrichaceae bacterium UBA7359 | reverse complement strand
ATTAACTACTTTCATGTTTAGAGGAGCGATGTTATGAGCGATTCTGCATCGTTTTTTGACAGGGGACCACGACGCGTAAAGACAATTTCACCGCTAGAATCAATGATAACAGTATATGGCAGGGCGCCAATATCGTTACCTAACCGTTTAGCAGCTTGAATCACTTCATCTCCACCAACTAGAGAAGGATAATTAACCTTAAACTCTTCCAAGAAGCCACGCACTTCTTCAGCCTCTTGTAATGCAATCCCTATAAATTGTAATCCTTTACTTTCGTATAGCTGTTGTAGTTCGACAAAGGCAGGAATTTCTTCACGGCATGGCGCGCACCAGGTAGCCCAAAAGTTTAAAACGATTACTTTATTTTGCCACTCGGACAAACTACGTAGGTCGCCATTCGAATCAAATAAACTGAAGTCTTCAACTGTTGTACCAATGACACTTTTCGGGACAATCGGATTGTGTGTTGTTTTCACCACCTCTGATTTCTTATCCCCCTTCAGGTATTGATGTAACTGGGAACCACCAAGAGCCGACAGAAGAGCGACAACGAGTAGCGCAAAGATTAGTTGCCATTGCTTCACAAGGACATTGCTTCGGTAAGATGTTTTAAGAAAGGTTTGGCCTTAACAAAGCCGACGAGACGATGAGATTTTATCTCTGCACTGTTTGTATTAAAAAATAGAATTGCAGGCGGGCCAAAAAGATCAAAATGTTTTAAAAATGCTTTATCAAGATCGTTGTTTTTAGTGACATCCACTTTCAACAAGGTGAACTGTTTTAACCCATCACGCACAGAAGGATCACTAAAGGTATAGGTTTCCATTTCATCGCATACGACACACCAGTCTGCATAGAAGTCTAACATGACAGGTTTGCCATCACGCCTTGCTTGTTGTAATTCCGTGTCGAGATCATCAAGACTGAGTATATAACTAAAGGGCAATGTTTCTGTGGTTACTTGATTAAACTGTTGAGTAAACGGTTTTAAGACGGTTCCACCACCATTTGCAGCTGCGACTATTAAAATAACACCATAAGCCAACATGACTAAACCCAGCCCTTTCCATAAGCGCTGCCACTGCGTTGTTACTGACTCAATACGATCAAGTGCGCCGATAAAAATTGCTGTTGTTATAAATAAAGCAGCCCAAAGAATTAGCACCATTGATTCCGCTAATACTCTTTCCAAAAACCATATCGCAACGCCCAACATTACAACGCCAAAGAGCCGCTTGATTGATTCCATCCAGACGCCGGCGCGAGGCAACAACTCGCCAGAGGTAGCACCAATGATCAGTAATGGCACTCCAAAACCGAGTCCCATTGCAAACAAGGCAAATCCACCTAATAACGCATCACCTGTTTGGCTAATATAGAACAAAGCACCTGCTAATGGTGGTGCAACACATGGTCCAACAATGATAGCCGATAAGACACCCATGACAGCAGCACCCTTTAATGTCCCACGGCTGTCTTCATCAGCCTTAGGCGATAGTTTATTTTGCCAACTTGATGGTATTTGCAATTCATAAAAGCCAAACATAGACAGCGCAAGAAAAACAAATACAGCGCTAAACGAACTTAACACCCAAACATTTTGTGAAGCGGCTTGCAGGTTAAGACTAAATAAACCCGCAATTATACCGAGCACGGCATAGGTTAATGCCATCGCAATGACATAACTTAATGAAAGTGTGACGCCCCTTGTTCGAGTTATTCGACTTCCCTCTCCGACAATAATGCCTGACAGAATAGGTATCATTGGGAAAACACATGGTGTCAACGAAAGCAATAATCCAAAACCAAAAAAAGAAATAATATTAAATAACAGATTTTTATCTTTTAATTTTTGTGTGATTGAATCTTGTTCTGAGAGTAGTGGCTCATTACTTGAACTATCTTTACCCGCTTGCAAATCAAATGAAGCGGGTAAAGTAATAGGTAACGTTTTTTTAATCGGTGGATAACAAACAGAATCTTCTTTGCAGCCTTGATAAGCAACATTCAGATTAAATTCTTGCAGATTTACATCACTAAAAGCTATAAGCCCGGATGCGCTGTTCTGATCGTAATAAACCTCGACTTGACCAAACGCAGGATCTTCTTTTACTTTCCCAGTTGGAAAACTAAAGTTGCGAAAGCTTATATCCGGATTATCAGTCGCTGCCGAAAATTTATTCTTATAAAGATAGTAGCCCGGTTTAATGTCCCAGTTTAAATGTAATTGCCCGTCAGCTAGAACTTCAGCGCTAACAAGAAACGCTATCTCCGGATCCAGGATCTCATCAGAAGAGGCTGTTTCTTGAAATGAAAACAGATCACTTAATTTGTTCGTTATTTCACCAGCATTGACTGACAGTAAAAATAGAACAAAAACAAAAAAGAAGGCGTTACGAATTAAAATCATGATTCTCCAGTATTTGTGCTAATCCATTTCAGGTACTCACCAGAGCCTGTGAGAATAGTTACAGCGATAATTTCCGGGAGTTCGTATGGGTGTAATTTTTTGAGCCGTTTTTCAAGCAATTCATATTTATTGCCCGTTGTCTTTATAACAAGCAAAAGTTCATTCGCCTTGTCCACTTTACCTACCCATGAAAAAAAAGACTGCACACCAGGCACAATATTCACGCAGGCAGCGAGTTTTTCTGTGACCAGATCCTGAGCAATTTTTTTCGCTGAGATTGAGCCCGGGCAAGTGGTCAGCACCAATAAATATTCTTTCTTTTTTGTCATGATATTACGTAATACAATTGAATTTTACGCTTGTAAATTAGTATTCTGCCCATACATCAATAATAATGCCACATTAACTATTCAAATTGAGCGTTGGAGCTTCATCTTTTGTTTAAAATATTATTTTTCATGTTCTTGGCAATCCCGTTAATCGAGATTGCGATATTAATCGAGATTGGCAAAGTATTCGGCGCTGCCTATACCATCATACTCGTTATAGGGACTGCTGCCCTTGGTGCTGCACTATTACGCCAACAGGGGCTATCTACAATCGCAAAGGTTCAGATGAATATGGACCAGGGAAACCTGCCTGCAACTGAGTTAATTGAAGGATTAATGCTGCTAGTCGCTGGCGCTCTACTTCTAACGCCCGGCTTTTTTACCGATATATTCGGCTTTTCGGTCTTAATACCCGCACTACGTCATCGAATCGCCCAAACATTTCTTGCAAGCTTTATTCAATCTCAAATTGATATCAGAAAGACAGATACAGAAACAAATAACGGCAACATAATCGAAGGTGAACACTGGGAATCTGATTCAAAGTAGATTCGTAACGTACATATTAATCAACGATTTAATATCACCGCAAAATTTATAGATATCACTAAATACAGTCGTGATCTTATTTTTTATTGGTGACTAGCGCGCTCAAATTGAAATAACTCTACACTAATAGGAACTAGCATGGCTTCAAAAAATAATAAAAAAAAGACAAAAAACAGTTCTTATAAAACAATGGCAAACTTAGCAGATAAATATATTTGTTACGAAGAGTCTGTTCAGTGTGTTGAGTCGGAAATAGACTTTGTTGATACAACTTTTCTTAAATTACGAAAACGCTTGGCAAAAACGTTGAGAGAAGACTTTTGCGGCACAATGAATACCTCTTGTGAATGGGTTAACCGACGTAAAACGAATACCGCTATTTGTGTTGATTTGGATGAAGCTGTGCTGCAATGGGGTAAGGACAACAAAATTACTAAGCTCTCTGATGAGCAGAAAAAACGTATCGTGATTTTTAATGATAATGTCATTAAAATCGCAACCGAACCAGTAGACATTGTGTTAGCTATGAATTTTAGTTATTGGTTGTTGAAAGAACGAAAGCTTACTATCGACTACTTTAAACGCGTTTATAAAGCCTTAACCGATGATGGGATCTTTTTTCTGGATGCTTATGGTGGTTATGAAGCATTTCAAGAACTAAAAGAAAAGACTAAAAACAGTCATTGTACATATATATGGGATCAACATAAGTATTCTCCTGTAACGGGTATAGCAAAAAATTATATTCATTTTAAATTTAAAGACGGCTCTCGAATGATGAAAGCATTTACTTATGAATGGCGTGTTTGGACGTTACCCGAATTGACAGACATGCTATCTGAAGCAGGATTTAGGGCGACTGTCTATTGGGAACAAGCAGATGAAGAGGGTGAAGGAAATGGTGTGTTTATTCCTGATGCAGAAGGCGAAGCTGATGCGGGTTGGATTGCTTATTTGGTAGGTGAAAAATAAAAAGTATACGCCTATATAGGTTTAGCACATCGACATATTAATCTAATTCTCTTGTCTGAATAAATTCTTTTAAACTATATTTATCAGCCTCAAGATCGAAGCTTCTATTCTCGTATTCAAAAATGGCTAAGCTTGAGGTGGTAAAGGTTCTGCTCGTAGATGTTTGATTTACAGATTTATATAATAAATAATTAATTAAATGTTGTAGCCCAGGATTGTGAGCGACTATCATTAAGCTGCACAAATTATTTTTATAGATGTGAAAACACTCCATCAAGGTATCAAAGCTAGCGAGGTAAAGGCTTTTGTCAAACTCGATTTGCATTTTAGAAAAATTTAATTTTTCATTTATCAATTCAGTTGTCTGTCTTGCACGTCTTGCAGGGGATGAAATAATTTTATCTGGAAAATACTTATTCATCGTCATCCATCGCCCAATCAATTCAGTATCTTTTTGTCCGCGATTATTTATAGGACGATCAAAGTCCGAAGTATCGGAGCTAGGAGAGTCTGATTCAGCATGCCGCATTATGTATAGGTGAAAATCCAAATCAATATTTCTCGTAAATGAACATTTAGAAATAGCATAGTATCGAACAGAACTCATACATTACCAAAAATAATTTCAACTATACAAGAATACTTCTTTATGCATACAATTTAGCAGCTTGATAAATTAATATCCCTATACTGAATCCCTAAAATCGGATTTGCGC
>CAJJDJ010000151.1 GCA_905182825.1 Thiotrichaceae bacterium UBA7359 | reverse complement strand
TGTCGCTTTTACTTCTAACTTGAGCAGAAAAACCAATACCGCCCTTTTCAGAACGTTCACGAATAATACGGTCTAAACCTGCAAAGGCACCCCCGCAGATAAACAAAATATTAGCAGTATCAACCTGCAAAAATTCTTGCTGAGGATGTTTGCGGCCACCTTGAGGAGGTACTGAGGCAACAGTGCCCTCAATGAGTTTTAATAATGCTTGCTGTACGCCTTCACCAGACACGTCTCGGGTTATAGAAGGATTATCTGATTTGCGTGAAATTTTATCAATTTCATCTATATAGACAATGCCTGTTTGTGCTTTATCAACGTCATAATCACATTTCTGCAGCAATTTTTGAATAATATTTTCAACATCTTCGCCTACATATCCAGCTTCAGTTAATGTTGTCGCATCAGCAATGGTAAAAGGTACATTTAATAAACGCGCCATTGTTTCAGCCAATAGCGTTTTTCCACTACCAGTAGGACCGACCAAAAGAACATTACTTTTAGAAAGCTCTATATCCGATTTTTTATTTCCTTGTTCAAGGCGCTTATAATGATTGTATACAGCAACAGAAAGAATCTTCTTTGCGTTCTCCTGACCAATAACATATTCGTCGAGAATTTTATTTATCTCATGTGGAGTTGGAAGTGCTGTACCAAGACCAGCCACTGATGTTTCATGAATTTCTTCCCTAATGATGTCATTACAAAGTTCGACACATTCATCACATATAAAAACAGATGGCCCCGCAATTAATTTTCGAACTTCATGTTGGCTCTTACCGCAAAACGAACAGTACAACAGTCGATCATCATCACCATTTTTACTTTGCTTTTTTTCAGTCATAGGTTATTACCCCAGGCTTTTTACAACCAAACATTTTATTAGGATTCTTGTCCGGTTTCTTTTATAAGATCTTCTTTCAAGACGCTTCTGTCATGCAGTACATCGTCTATCAAACCATAATCTTTTGCAGCTTCAGCACTCATAAAATTATCACGTTCAGTATCTTTTTGAATCGTATCCAGAGACTGTCCCGTATGATCTGAAAGTATCTTGTTTAAACGCTCACGAACATACAAAATTTCTCTTGCATGAATATCAATATCTGTCGCTTGACCTTGAAAACCGCCTAGCGGCTGATGAATCATGACCCGAGAATGTGGCAGACAAAAACGTTTTCCTTTTTCGCCACCCGCAAGTAATAAAGCACCCATACTTGCTGCTTGACCAATACACATAGTGCTGACATTTGGTTTAATAAATTGCATTGTGTCATATATCGCCATTCCTGCGGTCACAGAACCACCGGGAGAATTAATATAGAAATGAATATCCTTATCAGGATTTTCAGACTCAAGGTAAAGCAACTGAGCAACAATCACATTAGCGACATTATCTTCTACAGGTCCTACTAGAAAGAGGACTCGTTCTTTTAAAAGTCGAGAATAAATATCATAAGCTCGTTCGCCTCTAGATGTTTGCTCTACTACCATTGGCACTAAATTTAGTGCCTGAATTTCAGTGTTATTCATAATCATCCATTATCGGACAAGACCGCTGTGATTTTAGCCCGCAGTCTGTCCTTTATTCATAATCTCGTCAAATGTACATGCCTTGTCAATTACCTTAGCATGAGCCAAAACCCAATCAACCACGTCGTCTTCCAGAGTCAGTGATTCGACCTCTGCTAGGTTCTTTTTGTCTGAATAATACCAGTTAAGAACGGCTGATGGATCTTCATAACCTGAAGCTACTTGCTCTATCATCTCTTTTACTTTTTCAGGCTTTGCTTTTAATTCGTTTCTTTTGATTAACTCACCTAAAATCAATTGCAAAGAAACACGTTTTTTTGCCTGTTCATTAAATACTGATGCATCCAAAGAATCTATCGCTTTTACATTATGTCCCTGTTGTTTGAGGTTCTTCTCAAAATCCTGTTTAGCTCGATGTGCTTCATTCGCAACTAATGCCTGTGGCAGTTCAATTTCATTCGCCTCATGTAAAGCATCCAAAACAGCATCCTTGACCTGTCGACGAAGCGTTAAACCAACCTCACGCTCCATATTACGTTTTATTTCATTATCTAATGTCTCTTTCTTGCCATCTTTTACGTTAAACTCCAGCATAAATGTTTCATTTACTTCAGGTAACACAGTTTCATTAACCGAATTAACCTTGACCTTGAATTCAGCATCTTTACCTTTCAACGCTTCATTGCCGTATTCCTGAGGAAACTTTACATTAACCACCACATTTTCACCTTCAGATGCACCGACAAGACCATCTTCAAATCCGGCAATAAAACTGTTACTACCTAATTCAAGTTCATGACTTTTCCCTGTACCACCTTCAAAGGCCTCTCCATCGATAGATCCCTCGAAGTTGATATTAAGAACATCGCCATTTTTTGCTGCTTTTTTTGAAATTTTTAATTCACGCCGTTGTTTACGTAACATATCAATCATAATGGTGACGTCGTCCTCAGTCACTTCACATATAGGTTTTTCAAACTCCAATAGACCGACATCTTTTAGATTAACTTCAGGGTATACCTCAAATGATGCCGTAAAAACCAAATCTTCTCCCGACTCATCTTTAAGATCATCAATCTGAGGTTGACCGGCTGGCTTCATATTTTCCTGACTAATTGCTTCATATAAACTTGACTGAACCAATTCACCGATCACTTCTTTCCGTACCTGTGTGCCATATTTACTTCGAACAATTTTTAATGGTACTTTTCCAGGACGAAAACCCTGAATTTTCGTCGTTTTCGTCATTTTTTGTAAACGAGTGTCTACTTCAGAATTAATCTTACCTCCTGGAACTTCTACACGGACTTTACGTCCGAGCTCACCAGTATCTTCGACTGAAACTTGCATCCTTTAAAAAACCTCAAATATTTATATAAATCAATATGCCCGTTCTATCTTTCTAAAACTATTATAAAAATAGAATTTCATCATATGTTTGGTGCGAAAGGAGAGACTCGAACTCTCACATCTTACGATACTGGTACCTAAAACCAGCGCGTCTACCAATTCCGCCACTCTCGCATTCTGTATATAGTCTAACATCGCATCTTTTAATGCATTAAAATCAACTCGCTAATCTTCATAAAGTACTAACTTATCTTATAATTTATAGCTTAATCTAACCATAGCAAGGCCACAATTCGCAACGGAAAATATTACCATAGTGCTTATAAAAACACATTTATTCAAATGTTTTACAACCAGGTCTAATTAAATCTGAATATTTCAGGTGGGTTATATATATGGCCGTTATTTTTAAAAACATCCCTTAACAAAAGATTTACAAACACGCCGACACTTTCTGCTACCTGTTCTTGGGTTAATTATACAGTTTTTGCCCCACTCATCACAAACCGTCATACACTTTCTATCCTCTGCTTTATTATAATCATCAGGCAGTAATAATTCACCATCCAATGATTGAAAACCTATTTCTTCACTTCTTTCAGAAAAAACAGAGGACGACGTCAATACAACTATTATAACTAGCATCACTTGTAAACTTTTGATATAGGTATGCTCTTTCATGTAATTTTATTAAAGCTATTTTCTCGTATGTTCCTTTCTATAAATCTTGGATTAGTATAATAATTATTGGCGATTTAGATTAGTAGTTTACATAAACAACATTATCTGAATTTAACTACAAAGTATGCATCTAAATACATTAATAATTATTGATACAGTTAAAATTGGTGGGCCGTGTAGGGGTCGAACCTACGACAAATGGATTAAGAGTCCACTGCTCTACCAACTGAGCTAACGGCCCGAGAACTGGGGTGAACGATGGGACTCGAACCCACGACGACCGGAATCACAATCCGGGGCTCTACCAACTGAGCTACGCTCACCATAATTAAGGTGTCTTCAAATATTAAAGACTAAAGCCAAACAATGATTTGGTTTACATTGATTGGTGCGCCTGAGAGGACTCGAACCTCTAACCCCCGGCTTAGAAGGCCGATGCTCTATCCGGTTGAGCTACAGGCGCATTCGTGTCTTTAGCTAGAATACTTTTAAAGTTAAATGGTCGGGGCAGAGGGATTCGAACCCCCGACCCTCTGCTCCCAAAGCAGATGCGCTACCAGGCTGCGCTATGCCCCGATTGATTAACTCTCCTGCCTCAACAGGACGTGGGATGATACGCAGTCCATTGTATCGCGTCAATTCCCAAAATAAAAATAACTAATACAAAAAAATCAACTAGTTACGACGCCAGTTCGTCCCTTGTGGCGTATCTTCTAAACTTATTCCTAATGTTTGAAGATGATCTCGAATTTGATCGGCTTTGCTATACTTTTTATCACTTTTAGCAGCAACACGCTCATCTATCAAATTTTGTATTGAGACTTCATCCAAAAAATTATTACTAGAATCAGATTTCGCCTGCAGAAATTTTTGTGGTTCATCCTGCAACAAGCCTAAAACAGCACCGAAAAACCTTAATGATACTACCAGTTCAATTGCCTCTCTTGAGGTTTTATCAGTATTTTTATTTAAATCACGTGCTAATTCATGCAATAAAGAAATCGCCTTCGGAGTATTGAAATCATCATCCATACAAGCATTAAATTTATCCTCATACTTTTTAAGTGGAACAGTACGTGTACCAAAGGATATGTTTCTTAATGCTATATACAAACCATTCAGTGCTGACTTAGCTTCTTCCAGATTATCAATTGAATAATTCAATGGACTACGATAATGGCTAGAAAGAATAAAAAAACGAATAACCTCAGGTTGAAATTTTTGTAACACTTCTCTTACGGTGAAAAAATTACCAGATGATTTGGACATTTTTTCTTCATTTATCCTGACAAATCCATTATGCATCCAAAAATTGGCAAACTTCTCATCCGTGGAACACTCCGATTGAGCAATTTCATTTTCATGGTGTGGAAACTGCAAATCCTGTCCACCACCATGAATGTCGAAATGATTACCCAGACAATGCGTCGACATTGCGGAACATTCTATATGCCAGCCAGGACGTCCTTTCCCCCAGGGGGATGACCAACTAGGCTCGTCTCGTTTCCCTGCTTTCCATAAGACAAAATCCAATGGGTCATCTTTTTCTTGTTGAACCTCTACTCGCTCACCCGAACGTAACTCTTCGGTGTTTTTACCTGACATGCGTCCATAACTATCAAACGAACTCACATCAAAATACACGTCATTATTACTACCAAGATAGGCATGCTTTTTATCCAGCAATTTCGAGATCATTTCGATGATTTGTGGCATGTGCAAAGTTGCCTTAGGCTCAAAGTCTGGCGAGATAATACCTAGAGCATCCGAGTCTTCATGCATAGCTACAATAAAACGGTCTGTTAATTTAGAAATCGTTTCGTTATTTTCATTCGCACGAGCAATTATTTTATCGTCAATATCGGTAATATTTCGAACATACGTCACATTGAGTCCACTATGCCGCAGATAACGCGCAATCATATCGAAGACTATCATTACGCGAGCATGACCAATATGACAAAAATCATAAACGGTCATCCCGCAGACATACATACTCACTTTGCCCGGTTCAATTGACGTAAAAACTTCTTTTTGCCTACTTAGACTATTATGAATTTTTAACACGTGATATTTTAAATTATTAATTGATTGGCCATTTCGCTTCTTTTGTTCTCGAATATCTTTTTCTGACTTTTATACATGTATAATTGACTGAGTATCTTATCCGAAAGGATCTTATGCGACAAAAGGAATTTGTCATTCGCATCAATCTGGTCATAATCAGAAAGTCAAATTCTACTTTTAAAAATGTTAATACTGGAGGTTAGTCATGAAGGTTCAAATGATAACAACACTTGGCTCAATAACTTTGGAACTTAATTCAAAAAAAGCCCCAAAAACAGTCGAAAATTTTCTAACTTATGTTGAAGATGGGCATTATAATGGCACTATTTTTCACCGCGTCATCAAAGATTTTATGATTCAGTGCGGTGGTATGGACAAAAACATGAATTCTTCACCCACCAAAGACTCAATCCAAAATGAAGCCAACAATGGACTAGCTAATGAGTATGGGAGCATATCCATGGCTAGAACTTCAGATCCTCATTCTGCCTCAGCTCAGTTTTTTATCAACACAAATGATAATGCGTCCCTCGACTTTCAATCTGAGACTCAGAATGGTTGGGGATATTGTGTTTTTGGTAAAGTTATAGAAGGTATTGAAGTCGTTACTAGCATTGAAGAAAAACCAACAACTACGCGCGAAGGACACGACGATGTACCCGAAGATATTATTGAAATTGAAAAAGTAGTTTTACTTTCATCGAATTAAGCTCGCTTTTATCTTACTATTTAGCTAATTAACTAATGACAACACTATTTGTCTCAGATCTCCACTTAAGTAATCGAAGGCCTGAGAAAATTGCTTTATTCATGAGATTAATGACAGGCCCCGCGATAAAAGCTGATGCGTTCTATATACTGGGTGATTTATTTGAGGATTTCTGGATTGGTTGTGATGATGACCATCCCCCTAATCAGGAAGTTATTTCTATCTTACGTGATTATTCAGCCAACAGTTCTACAAAATTGTTCATTATGCGAGGTAATCGTGATTTCCACCTCAACCAAGAATTTGCTAATGCTACGTTATGTACTTTGATCGAAGATCCAACTGAAATAATACTTGATGATCAAAAGGTTTTATTGTTGCATGGGGACACATTGTGTATCGATGATGTGAAGTATCAAAAATGGCGCTTATTTATAACTAATCCGATTGTCAAATGGATCTACTCTGTCATGTCGTTGAAATTGAGAACACGTATTTCACGTAAGGTTCGAGGTTATTCAGCAGAAGCAGTACAAAAAAAAGCACCTGAAATAATTGATGTGACTAAAAAAGCTGTATTAGACACTCTGAAAAAATTCAATGTCAAAATATTGATACATGGTCACACACACCGACAAGCAAGACACGAAATAAAATTAAATAACACTCAAGCAGTAAGATTTGTTTTAGGTGAATGGTTTGAAAAAGACTGTGTGTTGGTTCATGATAAAAGAAAGTTCCGGTTTGAACGCGTAGATGACTACATAAAGGAATACGAATCAACTCAGAGCTCCTGACAAGGTCATAATTCCTAAAATCGAAAGCCATATAATCAAAGTTCTATTGAGCAACCTTTTAAGCTCATCTATCCAATAAGATTTTTTCTATCAGGCACATCAATATCGACTCTGTATTGCAAGGCCCCTATTCCAGAATTAATTAATATTTTATCATTTAATTCTATTGTGAAATGTTCTGTTTTATTTCATCCAGGCATGGCATCAACTAATTGTCCGCCAAAAGCAAGCCCAAGCTGCATTAGTCTTAATGAAGGTCCTTCAAGGATGTTTATTAGTCTGGAAGTGCTGTCAGCAAATTCACTCTCAAGCTCGCTAATCTCATTATTTATTTCATTAACCAGTCGGTACAGTAACGCACCAACGGCGCCAAGAATTAAAAACCAGAAAATAACAGCAAAAGCACTTTTATGTGATTCGACTAAACTAGATTTAATTATAGCAAGCTCATTTGAGTCATTTTCGCTAAACAGTAATTTATTTATTAAACCTTCGGCGGATTCAGTAGCCACATCAACATTATTCTTGTCTACTGCGCTAATATATTTATCCAAACGAGTATCGAGATTTTTTGATGAGAGACAATAAATCAATACAACGAGAGATATCATGATTTGTACAATTAATGGCAGTAAACTTTCAAAACATAACAAAACAATTAGTCCAGATAAAGCAATGAATAAAACAATCAACAAACCGAATATTCCATCCCAAAACTTATATTGTGCCAACCTTTTTTCTAAAAAATAATATAAAATTGTACACTATTGATAACTACGAAAGCGCTCTAATCCACTCAAGAAAAAATCCAAGCTAATAGCTGTGAGAATGATGATTAATGTCATAATTTCAGTAAAGATAAGTAGTATTTTTTATCAAAATTCGGCCCAGGATCAGTTTTACGACCTGGCGCAATATCACTATGGCTAACAATACGATCTCTTGTTATCTTATTCCAGCGTTGACAAATCAGATCTGTTATCTTAGCCAAATTACAGTATTGGATTTCACAATAAGCTTCTTCATCAGAGCCTTCAAGCTCAATACCAATAGCAAAATCATTACATTTTTTACGACCATTAAAAGAAGATTCTCCGGCATGCCATGCACGTTTAGTAAAAGGAACATATTGCGTTACGTTCCCTTTACGATCGATCAACAGATGCGATGACACACGTAATTCATGTACTTCAGCAAAATACGGATGTGCCTCAGCAATTAATGTATTAGTAAATAATTGATCAATGAAACCACCCCCATACTCCCTAGGTGGCAGGCTTATACCATGAATCACCAAAAGACCGATACCTGATAAATCGGGACGCTCGTCGTAGTTCGGTGATTGTACAATACGTACCCCAACTAACCACTCACCAGCTTCATCAATCTTATAATCCACTCTCTTCAATTTGAATACCTGTGTTGCCCTGTTAAACTTATTTGTTAAAATAACATAATAATGAAGAATCTAAAGAGAGAATTTTAATGTGCCGACTAGCCGCCTATCTTGGTGCTGAGATATCTTTATCTGTATTTTTGAAAGAGCATGAGCATAACCTCATACAACAATCATGGGCCCCTAAAGAAATGCAAAACGGCATATTAAATGCTGATGGCTATGGTATCGCATGGCTCTCAGAGAAAAATATTCCCAGTAGCTATAAAAATATCCTGCCTATTTGGTCTGACACAAACTTGAATAGCCTCGCGCGGTCGCTTAGCAGTCACTTATGGCTAGCAAGTATACGTGGCGCTACACCGGGGCAAGGAATTAGTGAGTCTAATACTCAACCCTTTATAAAAGATAGCTTTATTTTTACGCATAACGGTAGCTTAGAACCATTCAATGATCTTACTAAAGCAAACTTTTTAGATATATTACCAAACATAATCAGTATAGGAATAACAGGTGACTCAGATTCGCTTTATTTATTTGCTTTATTACGACATCACTTAGAAAGACAAGAATCAGTATCTAATGCCGTCATTTCGATGATGAATGATTTGAAGTCGATATGCGGTGATTCGATATCAGCTTTATTAAATATCGTCATCAGTGACGGAGACTCATTATATGCCTGTCGGCATGCATTGAATGGTGATTGTCCAAGTCTTTATTATCTCTCTAATCAAGACAATGTTTGGATAGCATCAGAACCACTCTCTCCAAAGGATATGTGGATATCGTTCCCTGAAAATTGTCTTATTCGTTTTAACCGAACTGGTGTAATTGAAGATCACCACTTATGAAAAAATTGATTGCGACTTTTCGTTTATTACAAAATGAGGTCATTGACATTGTCAGTTCTGTAACTGAAGAACATTATAAAAAACAGTTCCATCCCGACTTGAGTCCAATTGGTTGGCATCTTGGTCATTGTATTTTTACAGAAAGTTATTGGATAAAAAATCAATTATTAGAAAAAAAAATTGCAGATGAGACTTTAACATCACTTTATCTTCCTGAATTAAGCGTTAAAAAAAGTCGCGGCGAGGTACTGCCAAAAAAAAATAAAATGCTTGCATGGGCTAAAGAGACACAAATAGAAAACTATACTTTGTTAGATTTAGCAACTACTGAATCAACCTCACATAACCTACTAATAAATAATTATTTAATTCATTTTTTAATACAGCACTACGCACAGCATATTGAAACTATAATAATGATTTTAACCGCAATACAAATTCAAAATAATCACATTAATTTCAATTCACCAAAAATTTTAGAATCTTATCAACGAAAACAAAGGGTAATAACAATTGAATCTAATAATTATATTGTAGGTCTTGAAGAAAATAATTTACCTTATGATAATGAGAAACCTCCTCAAAGCATAAGATTGGATGACTTTAAGATAGCAAACTTACCAGTATCTAATGGTGAGTATTTAAGCTTTATGAATTCCCCGGCTTATTCAAAAAAAGATGTTTGGTCGAATGCAGGCTGGAGATGGTTTAGTAATGTCAAGCAAGTTCATCCATATCATTGGCAAAAACATAAAAATGGATATTGGTATGGCATGGGACATCAAGGTCCTTATGCACTAGATGAACAACAAGCCGTCTATGGCTTAAACCATTATGAAGCTAAAGCTTTTGCAACATGGG
>CAJJDJ010000150.1 GCA_905182825.1 Thiotrichaceae bacterium UBA7359 | reverse complement strand
TTTATATTATCTCTCGCAGCTTGTAACGCCTCTTTATCTATATCAACAGCATACACTTTCCTGGCACCCAGAAGCGCAGCAACCATCGCCAGAATTCCCGAGCCACAGCCATAATCAATCACGACCTTATTTGATATATCGTTTTCAGAAAACCATTCGATACATAATGCAGTCGTTGGATGTGCACCGGTGCCAAAAGCTAAACCAGGATCAAGGATCAGGGTAGGAATATTATTCTCAGGTTGATCACACCAACTTGGAGAAATACAAACCCGATTAGAAAAATACAAAGGTTGATGCTCTACTTCAAATTCGGTAACCCAATCTTTATCTTCCAACGACGTAATTTTATGTTGATAGATATTTTCAGCGCCAATACGGTCACACAAACAAACAAGCATAATATCAAGATCTGAGTCGGGATGCAGAAGGGCGAGCACTCGCGTCTTTTGCCATAGTTTTTTGTTATTGTCTTTGCCCTGTTCTTCTCCCAAATTCTCGTCTTGGCCTTGAGTATCGAACAAAGGCTCATCACTAGACGCCGTTAAAGAAACAGACACGGCTCCAAACTCACCTAGTAATTCCGAGAGTTCTTCAGCTTGAGTTTGATTGGTTTCAAATTCAAGTTGGAGCCAGTTCATTATTTAATTCCGAGTTTACTCTCCAGATAATGAATATCTGTACCACCTGCCATAAAAGCTGTGTCCTGAATCAGATCTTGATGTAAAGGAATATTAGTTTTGATACCATCGATAACAATCTCTGACAAAGCCATTGATAATCTCGCTATTGCTAATTTTCTGCTTTCGGCGTGGGCAATTAATTTACCGATCATAGAATCATAATGAGGTGGAACCTTATATCCCTGATAAACATGTGTATCTACGCGAATACCAAAACCACCTGGTGCATGATAATGCTTGATGGTCCCAGGTGACGGCATAAAATTTACAGGATCTTCTGCATTAAGCCGACATTCAATAGCATGACCTCTAATCTTTATATCAGATTGCTTATAAGCCAACGTCTCACCGCTAGCAATATGTAACTGCTCTTTAACAATATCAACACCGGTGATCATCTCCGTTACTGGATGCTCTACTTGAACTCGAGTATTCATTTCAATGAAATAGAACTCACCATTCTCATAAAGAAATTCAAAAGTGCCCGCGCCACGATACGAAATTGTTTTGCATGCTTCAACACAAAGCTCACCAATTCTTTCCCTAGTAGCTTTATCTATACCTGGTGCAGGAGCTTCTTCTATAACCTTCTGATGACGTCTCTGCATTGAGCAATCGCGTTCCCCCAGATAAATAACATTTCCATGTTCATCAGCAAGAATTTGAATTTCTATATGACGTGGATGCTCCAGAAACTTTTCCATATAGATCATGTCATTACCGAATGTTGCAGCGGCTTCAGCACGAGTTAACGTTATTGATTTAATTAAGCTCGCTTCACTATGGACGACACGCATACCACGCCCTCCGCCGCCGCCCGCTGCCTTAATGATGACGGGATAACCAATTTCCTTAGCGGTTTGTTTTAATTTAGCCTGATCATCACTTAATGGACCATCGGAACCAGGCACACATAAAATTCCAGCTTTTTTCATTGCTTTGATGGCTGAAACCTTATCGCCCATTAAACGGATCGTCTCTGCTTTAGGCCCAATAAAAACAAATCCGCTTTGCTCTACCCGCTCTGCAAAGTCTGCATTTTCAGAGAGAAATCCATAACCCGGATGTATTGCCACAGCATCCGTAACCTCAGCAGCACTTATTACAGCGGGAATATTTAAATAACTTCCTAGTGAAGCCGCAGGTCCTATACAAACAGATTCATCAGAAAGAAAAACATGTTTCTGATCACGATCAGCCTCTGAGTAGGCAGCGACTGTCTTAATACCTAGTTCTTTACATGCTCTGAGGATTCGAAGGGCTATCTCGCCCCGGTTTGCAATAACAACTTTTTCTAACATGAATAAAATGCTCTATAAAAATTCTTTTATAAAAAAACGTTTTTTATGTGAATGCTAATGAATTAAGAAGGTTCTATAATAAATAATTGCTGTCCATATTCTACGGCGGCACCATTTTCTACCAATATTCTGACTAATTTACCATTCATATCAGACTCGATTTGGTTCATAATTTTCATCGCTTCTATGATACATAGAATCTCTCCCGTTTTGACATTTTGTCCTCTACTAACGTACTCCGGCTCATCAGGCGTTGGAGAAGAGTAAAAAATACCTACCATTGGAGAAGTTACAACATGACCTAGGTCAGAATAATCCTCACTTTGGGTTACTTCATCAGCGGTTAAATGCGACTTGATTGATTCGCCCGCTTTTAAAGTAGCTACTGCAGGAAGTTGTGGTACGTTAGCTATTATTTGTGCTGGGACAGTTGTGGCTCCACGACTTATACGCACAGATTCCTCGCCTTCATGGATTTCTATTTCTGCTATGTCAGATTCTTCGAGTAATTCGATTAATTTTTTTACTTTCCTGATATCCATTTTAAATTTCTGTTTTATTTATTGTTTCAAGTGATGCTCTGCACCTAACAAAGCAAGTTCATAACCGTACGCACCAAGACCACTAATAACGGCTACAGCAATATCGGATAAGAATGAATGTTTTCTAAATTCTTCTCGTGAAAACACATTCGAAAGATGAATTTCGATAAAAGGTAACTGCGTACCTAACATAGCATCACGGATAGCAATGCTGGTATGCGTGAAAGCACCTGGATTAATTAATATAAAATCAACGCCTGACTTTTTAGCCGCATGTATCTGATCAATCAACTCATGTTCTGCGTTACTTTGAAATGCTGTCAGTTCATGAGCCTTCTGCTTAGCTATATCAATCAGGCTCGCATCAATCTCGGCTAGCGTCTTGGCACCATAAATTTTGGGTTCACGCTCCCCTAAAAGATTAAGATTTGGACCATGCAATACCAGTAACTTCAAAACATCCTCCTAATTACAATTTTATCGATTTTAGACGCTTTTTAAGGATGTTAACAGTTTTTTGAACGGAATACGAACTTGTCATTAACTACTTTC
>CAJJDJ010000149.1 GCA_905182825.1 Thiotrichaceae bacterium UBA7359 | reverse complement strand
GTTCTTTTTGTTTATTGACCTGTGAAGACACAAGTGCCGCACTGAAAAGCTTTGTTTGACCCCGTGATAAGTGTTTAGCGATATTATAACCTTCATAACTGAAGGAAAGATTTGAGAGGTGTGGTCCTAAACTTGTGTAACCTCTTTTTTCATCATCGTTTCTAGCGGCACCTAGTAAATCCGATAAATTAGAGTTCTTATAATTATCGTTTAGGTAATTAATCTTTACCGTGCCTGGCAGCACATAGGACACATACTTTTCATTCAATGATTTATTCAAGCCCGAAACATAAGTATTTCTCATAAAATCAATTTTTGTGGCTTCTTCTTCCATCAGCCTTTCCCACCCTTTTATTTCTAATGGACTTATTCGTCTCTCATTCTTAAGAAGTGCATTTCTATGTCGTAAAGCGCGATGATAATCTTTCCAGGCACTGATGTACTTTTGTTCCACGTGAAACAAAGACCAATCTAACCAGTGTCGACGAATTTTTGGAGATCCTGTAAATAAGATATCGTGATTAGGGGTTAGGATGTAAACAGGTAATAATTTAGCTTGTTTTGATGCTGTTTTTATTGTCTGGCCGTCAAACTTCATTTTTGTTGTTCCATGGCCTTTTTCTATTCCTGCTGAGAAAGGATTTCCTTTGTTTTTTCCTTTTGCATAAACTTGAAGCTTGCTATGTCCGTAGCTGATAACGTCCTTTATTCGCCTGCTTCTGAATGATCTTATTCTTGATAATAAATAAATGCTTTCTAGTATAGATGTCTTGCCGCTCGCATTTGGACCATAGAAAAAATTAAGTTTTTGGTTTGGTTCTATTCTAAACTCGCTAAGATTGCGAATTGAGCAGGCATTAAGTTCTTCAATATAAGGCATTATTTAGAGGCGCATCGGCATCACGACATACTGACAGTTTGTGTCGTCTTCGGGTAACAATAAACAGCTGCTATTTGGGTTCAGAATGCTTAATTTAACTTTTTCACTTTTAATGATTGATAAGGTATCTAATAAATAAGAAACGTTAAATCCAATTTCTATTTCGGCGCCGCTGTAGTCTACTTCTAACTCTTCTTCAGCTTCTTCTTGCTCTGGGTTATGGGCTAATGCTTTTAAGCTGTTTGTGTCAAAGATAATCCTAACTCCTCGGTATTTTTCATTTGAAAGAATAGAGGCTCGGGTTAAACTGTTTCTCAATTCTTCTCTATTAGCCAGCACAGGTGTTTCACTTAACTCGGGGATCACTCGTTCATAATCAGGAAAGCGACCGTCTATTAGTTTACTCGTAAAACATATGTTTCCTTTTTTTACTCTAATATGGTTTGTGCTTATTTGGACTTCTATTTCACTATCACCACCTTGAAGAATCCGTGTTAATTCAGTAATTCCTTTCCTAGGAACTATTATTTGCACTAGTTCTTTTGTGTCTAATTGAATTTCTGTTTCATCTATAGCTAAGCGATGTCCATCTGTGGCAATGGCTTTAATCTTGTTTTGAGAAATTTCTAATAATAACCCATTTAAGTAGTAGCGGACGTCTTGTTGTGCCATTGCGAATTGTGTGTTTTCTAATAGCATCTCTATTCTTTTTTGGCTTATTTTAAAGCTTGTCATTTTTTCTGTTATTTCAATTGATGGGTATTCTTGACCTGGCAGTGCAGCGAGTGTGAATCGACTCTTGCCTGATTTAATAAGCACTCGTTCTTTTTTTATTTCAAAATTAAGTTCTGCTTTTTGCGGCAGTGCCCGACAAATGTCAATAATTTTTTCGCTGGCAAAGTTATGAGTCCTGAGAGATTAAGTTCGGCACTTATTTCAACTATGAGCTCTACTTCCATGTCTGTTGCTGTAATCTTTAATGAGTTTTCTTCTATATTTAGTAATATATTAGAAAGTATAGGTAATGTTTGACGTCGATCTACAACACCGCTAACTGTTTGTAATACAGGCAATAACTCATCTCTATTTATATTAAATTTCATATATATACCTATTATTATTACTACTAGTAAATTTAAAATATGTTTATAAGATTAAATAGCTAATTAAATCAATGGCTTAAGTTGTTTTAATTAGCTATTGAATGTTGTGGATAAAAACACTTTGACTGTTGATAAAATGTTAATAGTTTTCAGTTTTAATTTCGTGTTCAGCTTATTCACAACTTTTTTTCAGCTTGTTAGTGTGTTTGTTAAATTAATATAATCTTCTTCTATTCTATGTTCAGTACTTCTTAGTTCTTTTATTTTTCTGCATGCATGTAAAACTGTTGTGTGGTCGCGACCACCAAAAGCATCTCCAATTTCAGGTAGGCTGTGATTTGTTAATTCTTTAGACATTGCCATCGCTATTTGTCTTGGTCTAGCGATAGATCTGTTACGTCTTTTTGATAATAAGTCAGCCACTCTTATTTTATAGTACTCCGCGGTGGTCTTTTGGATGTTTTCCATGGTTACTTGTTTATCTTGTATTATAAGTAAATCTCTCAAAGAAGACTGTGTAAAATCTAATGTTATAGGTTTTCCTGTGAGGTTAGAATTTGCTATAACACGATTTAAGGCTCCTTCAAGTTCTCGAACGTTTGAACGAAATCGCTTTGCAATAAAAAAAGAAACTTCATCGGGTATTTCTTTTTGCACTAATGAAGCTTTTTTACGAATGATTGCAACTCGGGTCTCTAGTTCAGGGGGCTCAATGGCCACAGTCAGGCCCCATCCAAAACGAGATTTTAACCTTTCTTCTAATCCGTCAACCTCTTTTGGGTAACGATCACATGTTAAAATAATTTGATGTTGTCCTTCAAGTAGCGCGTTAAAAGTGTGAAAGAACTCTTCTTGCGATCGTTCTTTTTTTGCAAAAAACTGAATATCATCAATTAGTAACGCATCCAAAGATCGATAATGTCGTTTGAATTCATTGATAGCATTATGTTGTAGAGCCCTTACCATGTCGGCAACAAATCTTTCGGAGTGTAAATAAGCGATATTTGCACTCGGTTTTTGTTCAATAATTGCGGCACCTATTGCATGCATTAAATGTGTTTTACCCAGTCCCACTCCTCCATAGATAAACAAAGGGTTGTATGCGTTTCCCGGGTTTTCAGAAACTTGAACAGAAGCAGCCCTGGCGAGTTGGTTTGACTTGCCCTCAATGAAATCTTTAAAAGTAAAGTGTGGGTTTAGGTTGTTAGAATGCCTTGTAGGTTTCGTTTGCTGTTTGTCATTAAAGGTGTTTGTGTTCTGTTTGATTGTTTTTTTATGCTTAGGTTGATTTTCTTTGCTGTTGCGACTACCTATCTTGATTTTTAACGATATGTTCTCACCGTTTATTAGTTCACTGGATAATATTTCCTCTATACGCATTAAATGACGCTCAGAAACCCAGTCAAGCACGAAACGGTTTGGTGCGAGCAGATGTACAGTGTTTTCACTTTCGATAGCATGCAAAGGGCGTATCCAAGTGTTGAATTGCTGTGGTGATAATTCGCCCTCAAGCTTTTCCAGGCAACGTTTCCATGCGGAAATTCCCACTAATAAACCCTCGATGAATTTCTAGTTAATAAGACAAGATATGAGTGTATACCTGATTAAAATAGTTATCCACAACAACAAAAAGCGAGTCGTTTTGCAGGTAACAATTGACTTGTTTGTGGTTGTAACAGTAATATGTCCGCCCTTTTAAATGGCGCAATTTAAAGCAACCGAAGGCATGAGTATATGAAAAGAACATTCCAACCCAGTAAGATAAAGCGAAAAAGAAACCATGGCTTCCGTGCGCGTATGCAAACTCGGTCGGGAAGGTTGATAATTAAAGCGCGACGAAGCAAGGGCAGAAAAAGGCTCTCAGCTTAATTTGTTGTAAATAGTGTCTTCTTTCGAAACTCGTTTTCGTGCCTGTAATAGATTAAAATGTTCGAAAGAATTCAAGCTTGTGTTTGCTTCAAAACATCGTTCCAGCGATAAGTCATTTCTGTTTTTAGCTAGAGAAAACAACCTTAATCAAGCGCGCTTAGGCTTGGTTGTACCTAAGAAACACATATCAAGGTCTGTTGATCGAAATAAATTAAAACGAATCGTTAGAGAAAGCTTCCGATTTAAACAAAAACAACTTGAAGGAAAGGATGTTGTGGTTTTAATAAGAAATAAAATTAATTGCAGAAGTAGGTTGATCGAATTAGAACTGATTAAACATTGGAATAAAATTAGTAAATGAAACAAGTTCTAATAAGGCTAGTTAATCTCTACCAGCGTTACATTAGTCCGTATCGTAACCCTTGCTGTAGATTTTATCCGACGTGCTCTCAATATACCGTTGATGCACTTTCAGAGTATGGCGCTTCAAAGGGCCTTATAATCGGTTTTCAGAGAGTTTTGCGTTGTCACCCGTTTCATAAGGGCGGTTATGACCCGATCCCTCAGAAAATAATAAAGAGTAGCTAATGGAAACGACACGCTTTGTTTTGTTAGTAGCGCTAGGTTTAGTGCTTACTATGATCTATCAGTCTTGGCAGGAGGATTATGGCGTTTTATCTGTTAAATCAAATAAAAAAGGACAAGAATTAGTTTTAGAATCAAACACCAGGACAAGCGTAGGAGATGTCCCTACAGTATCAACATCTGATTCAAGAAATTTAAGCTCTGCACTGCCTATAGATAGGAGCTTTCAGCGACTAAAAGGCGGAGAAGTTGTTCATGTTAAAACAGATCTTTTAGACCTTGAAATTAATACAGTTGGCGGCACAATTCAACATCTAGAATTATTAAACTATCCTGTTTCTAAAAAACAAAAAAACAAAAAAGTTGTTTTGCTCGACAATGAAAAAGAGCATTTTTATATTGTCCAAGGTGGTTTAATTAGCGAAAATGACTCTGCGGACCATAAGACGGTTTATGCAATAGAAAATAATAGTTATTCTTTAAAAGGTAATGACAGTGTTTCCATTCCGTTTTATTGGGAGTCAGAAAACGGACTGAAAGTTATAAAAACATACACTTTTTATAAAAATAAATATGTTGCTGACATAAATTATGAAATTCAAAATAGCACTGATATTGATTGGGCCGGCAGGGTTTATGGGCAAATAAATCGCACAGAACCAAAAGAAAAAGGCTCTCGTTTTATTTATACATACACGGGGGCTGTTGTCTCTTCTCCTGAAAAACGATATGAAAAAATAGATTTTGGTGATATTGAAGATGACAAACTATCTATAGATATTACGAATGGATGGGTTGCTATGCTTCAGCATTATTTTTTAACTGCGCTTATTCCCGGTTCAAAAGACGATAAATATCATTACTACACGCTAAATCCTGAAAAAAATAGTTATGTAATCGGAGCAGCGAGTCCTGTTAAAAGTATAGCGGTTAATAATAGTGAAAACATTAGCCACCGAGTGTTTGTTGGTCCAAAGTTGCAAAATGAACTCAAGCAGATTGCTGAAGGCCTTGATTTAACAGTTGATTTTGGTGTTTTTTGGATTCTTGCAAAGCCCCTTTATTGGGTTCTAGATTATATACATGGCTTTACAAATAATTGGGGTTGGGCAATTATTTTAGTGACTCTTTTGCTTAAAATATTTTTTTACAAGCTATCCGCTGCTGGCTATCGTTCGATGGCTAACATGCGCAGAGTTCAGCCGCGTTTGTTGTCTATTAGAGATAGATACAAAGGTGATCGAGCAAAACTTAATAAAGCGATGATGGATATTTATAAAGAAGAAAAAATCAATCCTTTGGGAGGATGTTTTCCTATTCTTATTCAGATACCAGTATTTATTTCCTTGTATTGGGTTCTGCTTGAGAGTGTTGAGCTAAGGCAGGCGGATTTCATCTTATGGATAAACGATCTTTCTATTCCGGATCCGTTTTTTGTTTTGCCATTATTGATGGGCATAACTATGTTCATTCAACAAAAACTAAATCCTGCCCCTATGGATCCTGTTCAAGCTAAGGTTATGTCTGTTTTGCCTGTTGTATTTACGATTTTCTTTGCTTTTTTCCCTTCTGGTTTGGTTTTGTATTGGGTGGTAAACAACACGCTTTCCATTGCACAGCAATGGATGATTACTCGTAACATTGATAATGCAACTTCAAACAAATAAAACTATTGAGTTGTTTGCTTCATGGCTAAGAACAGCGATACGATAACAGCAATTGCTACACCCACGGGCCGTGGTGGTATTGGTATAGTCCGAGTCTCGGGCAATAAGACGAAAAAAATTTTCCAATTATTAACAGGCTTATCACCAAAAGCACGTATAGCCCAATACGCTTCTTTTAAGTCTTCCGATCAAAAAATAATTGATAAAGGGATAGCCATCTATTTTAGTAGCCCGGCTTCATATACTGGTGAAGATATAATGGAATGTCATGCTCATGGTAACCGCATTGTTTTAGGATTACTGTTAGATGAGATTCTCTCGTTAGGGGCGAGATTAGCTAGACCAGGAGAGTTTACAGAAAGAGCTTTTATAAACAATAAAATAGATCTACTTCAGGCAGAAGCAATTGCCGACTTGATCAATAGTAATTCAAAAAAAGCAGCTCGCAGTGCGATACAGTCATTAAGTGGAATTTTCTCAGAGAAAATCAAGGATTTAAGAGGCCGTGTTTTTAATGCCAAAGTATTAATCGAGGCTGCGATAGATTTCCCGGAAGAAGAAGGTGTTATCATTGATACTTTGCCAGCATCAAGTGAAATTCAAATCTGTTTAGATGCGCTGAATGAATTAATATTGCAAGCCAAAGCTGGTCGAATACTTGATCAAAACCTATCTATAGTTATTGCAGGCAGGCCTAATGCGGGAAAGTCTAGTGTCTTAAACCATCTATCAGGCTTCGACTCTGCGATAGTTACAGCTACCCCTGGGACAACAAGAGATGTGATAAAAGAAAGAATGTTACTTGGAGATTACGCAGTGACATTGTTTGATACAGCGGGAATACGAGAGACTGAAGACGAAGTAGAACAGGCGGGAATAGATAAGGCAAATGAAGCATTAGCTATAGCAGATATAGTTTTGTATGTGCATGATAATACTATTGCCATGCCGAATTTACATGCTGATTTTTCAGAACATATTAGCCCCGACGCAAAGGTTATTATTGTGAGAAATAAAATTGATCTTTCCAATGAGAATAATTTTACAAATTCAGAAAGAGAGGTTTACGTTTCTGTTAAAACTGGTGTGGGCATGAGTAAATTAGTGGAAGTTATTTGTCATCATCTTAATATAGTCGAAAACGAAGAAGATCTTATTTTTTCTAGACAGCGACACCTTGAAGATCTTCATAAAATAATGAAAAGTTTAAAAAGAGTTCTGTCGAATATAAAAAAAGGCGCTGGATTAGAGATTCAGGCAGAATCTTTACGATTATGTTTGTCCGGCTTTGATAGTTTGACAGGTGAAACCACCAGCGATGATGTACTTGGGGCAGTGTTTTCAAAGTTCTGTATTGGCAAATGATTAAAACAAGTGGCGTGTGGTTATATAAGCTATTTTTTAGAAGCTAGCAACTAGAGTAGTAAAGATAGCGGAAATGAAATATTAGTGCTAACAACGCAGTCGTTGTAGTTATTGAGTAAATAAAAAACATGCGTCATAGCAATCATATGCTAAACATGTCCTCGGTGAAGGCTAAAAATATTATAAACATAGGAGGTCTTTTATGAACGAAGTGTTACGTGTTTTAGATCGTTTTTTAAAAAAGCGAGGCTACAAAATAAAAAAGCACCATGAGTTTAATTTATCTCCCCTTAAAAATTTTGAAGGCCTTATAGATCAAAAAAAAGTCTATGATACATTTGACTCGAATAAAAAAGACACGAAATCTAGACTAGAATCTCTCACCGTTTGCTTACGAACGTGTATTAATGACAAGAGAACAAATGGCAGACAGAGTGCTTTGACTGGGGTGAATCAAGACGAGCATTTATTAAAGTGTATTAATTCTTTAATTGTCTCCATAAAACAGGCATTGATTAGTAACAAAAATATAGAATTAATAATATTTGACGACAGATCAAGAGATGACGTATTAATAAAAATTGAAAATTTATGTAAAAAGTTAACATGTGATTGGAGAATTATAACTACAGACAAACCCGGGCAGGGAGAATCCTTATACCAGAATTTTGTATATGCAAAGAGTAGTGATGGGTTATTTTATTTTTGTGAAGATGATTATCTTCATTCTAAAACTGCTGTTTTAGAGATGATCGAGTTTTATTCGAGAATATATAATCAGACGAAAACACACCTTTTATTACACCCACAAGAACATGAAAACATATTTAGGCAGTTTAATTATCCTTCATATATTCTATACACAGATAAAAGACGTTGGAGAACGATATCACATGCTACGCACGTTTTTTTTACTCATGCAGAAGTAGTGAAAGAATATTGGAAGTACTTTGAAAACACCAAGTATGTGAGAACTAAAAAAAATAGACATTTAGGCTCTGAAAAAGAAACAACTGATAATTTGTTTAAGTATATACCTGGGTTTTCGCCGATCCCAGCAATAGCAGCACATTTACAGACCGAGCATTGTCTACCCCCATTTTTTAATTGGCGTGAGTTGTGGCATGAACAAGATGGATGTTTAAAGTAAATAAGATTGAGAGTCGCTTGCTAGATCAATTTCTCAAAAGCATCATAAACCTCAGCAGGTGTTATATTAGTCATGCAAATGTTATTTGAACAAATGGTTTTCAAACAAAAACTGCAAGGTAATATTTTTTCTATGACGATTGACTCTTTATTGTTCGGATGCCACTTATTTGATAGGTCGCGGGTTGAAAAAAGTGCAATTGTTTTAAGTTTCGCAACATCACATAAGTGCATTGCCCCAGTGTCATGACTTATAGCAAGCTGAGATTTCATTAAAACATAATGTAGTTCTGGTATAGAGAGTTCACTACAAAAATTATCAGTATTTTTTGTTTTCGATACTATTTTCTCAGCTTCGAATTTTTCATCTGTACCACCTAAAATTAAGATTTTATACTGGTCTCCGATTAAATTTGCCAATTTAGTCCAATTAACTGACGGCCATTTCTTTAGTTGGAGTTTCCCGCCGATTAAAAAAACGACGATTTTTTTTTGTGATGTGATATTTTCTATTACGCATTCTTTTGGTCTTTTAGCGATTATTGGATAATTTAACGTTACATCAGTATTGTATTTTTTAAGAGAATATAAGAAGCGATATGTTTCTGTCGGCGTTCTAAAATATTTCTTTTGTTGTCGCATGAATGATTTTACTCGTCCACAGTCCCAGCCAAATGCACTTTTTATATTTAAATAAAAACGTACTAGCAACATATTTCTTGCTGATTTGTATATCCCTATATTCTGCGGAATCTGTATGAATAAGTCATAATTTTCTTTTTTTAAAGTTTTTAATATATATTTTCGTTCATTTTTTTTCACTACGTAAAGCTTGTTTATTAAGTGCTTATCTAGATTAAGCTCAATAAAAGAAACCTGACTATTAGTGATAGACAACAAATCTATTTGTGCTGAGGGGTGGTTCTGTCTTATTACGGACAATGAAGGTAAAGCAACAATCGAGTCGCCAAATGCTCCATCTCGATTTATTAATATTTTTTTATACTCTTTTTTTTGTTTTTTAAAAATTAATTTTGACAGAAAATCAACTATAGTAGTTCGGATAAACCGCACAGTGATTACATATCGTAATGCTGTTTTATCGCCGAAAGTCATATTAGTTTATTTTCCTTGAGCTTATCTAAGACCATGTTGAGTGAAATGCTTGACATATCTGACGGTTTAAATTCTAGATCGTTACGAGCTAATGATTTATCCGAGCTTATTATGTTGATGAACTGTCCTAACGCATGTGTTCTACGTGGATAAGTGGGCCCAAACAGTCCAAATATAGGTGTTTGTGAACAGGACAAAATATGCATTGGAGCGGAATCATTGGCAATTATAAATTTTGCATGTTTACCTAGTTCAGCAAGCTCGAAGATATTGAATTGATTTGTCGCGTCTATGCCGTCTACTGTACTTAGTGCATGATTTATTTTCGCGTCATCATTTCCACCTACCCACACAATTGCAAATAGGTTGTTTAATTTACAAGTAAGCTCCTTAAAGTAAGGCCACCTTTTCTTAGTATTTTTAAGGCTGGAACCCGCATGCAATATTATAAATGGTTTGTGGAAGAAGCCGTGTTTTTCTAGCCAGTGATTTACTTTGTTAATCGTTGATTTATTAATCGGCAGATGCGGTATAGCTTGGGCAGGAATAATGTTAGCACTTTCAATGATTTGATTAAGACGATCAAAAGAATGACATTCACCTGCATAAGCTTTTTTTGGATGAACAGTATATGGAAAATGGGGATGATTTCCAGCAAGATAAGAGCAGCCTGATAAGGAGCAAAATATTCTCGTTCGATCATTTGATTGTAAATCATATATTCGATCAAACTTATTTTTTCTTATCCAAATTAGAGATCTTGCCATGTTAAAGATACCCTTACGTTCAAAAGAATCTATTTGTAATTTATCAAAATGTGAAAATATTTGAATGAAAGGAGGACTTGTTAACAAGTGAATATTGTCAGCTGCATGATGTTCCAAAATTTGTTTAATCACAGCGGTAGCTATAATAGCGTCACCTAAAGCACCTAATTTTATTATTAATATTTTCACGATATATGGGTGTTTGAGTATCTAAAAGGAGATTAAAGCACTTTTACTTCATTTTTTCATAAAATATAGTGTTCATAGTGTTTTACAATAATATTTAACTATCCGTTAAACTAATCATTCATAACGATGATATATAAGATACTTTTAACGAAAAAATTTAACCTCTTCTGGGATAACAAAATTGAAGTTTCAATACTTAAATTAGATATATTCTTGTCTACAGAATCAAATAATTATGTTTATTGACCAAGAATTTCAAGCTTGAAATAGTAATGAGACGGTTTTGCATACTTAAATAAGCGATTGCACATTTTGTTATGGCTGGCTAAATAGAGGTGAGCATAGATGCTATTTAATTAAACTTTTTTCATAAAGTTTAATTGTTTTTTCAATCATTGCTTGTCTTGTAAATGGATTTTTCATACTTATTGTAGTCGATGTCTTATAAAGAGAAGCAATTTTTTTTGTAGCCTTTGCAATATTATTGTTTGGTGTGAGCCCACTTGGAAACAATGTAATAAGTACTTCTGAGGCACCTCCATGATCATATGCTACAACAGGAGTCCCGAGACTAAGCGACTCTAGAGCAGTTCTTCCAAAAGCCTCCGGTTTTTTTGCTAAAGAAAGAACAATGTCTGAAATAGCCATAATTTCTTTTAAATCGTCTCTGTGACCAATAAAGTCTATTTCATTTTCAAGCCCGAGTTCAATTACTTGTTTTTTTAAAGATTTTAAAAATTTAATACGTCTTATGTGCGCTCCCCCTGCTATTAAACCATGTATGGGGACACCTAGTTTCTTTAAAGCACTTATGATTAATAGAAAGTCTTCCTGTCCTTTCCAGCGAGTAATTCGCGCCGGTAATGTAATGATAAATTTATCCTTTAGAGAAGCGTAATTTTTATTCCATTCTTTTATCCAGCTATCATTGGGCGAATAATTATAAGGGAACTCTTTAGCATCGATACCCCTATGGATTATGGACAGTTTCTCTTCTGCAGTCTCTGTATAATTATTTAGGACATAATCTTTAATGAATTCTGAAATAACAATAACATCATCTCCTTTGGTCATGATTTTACTGTATCCATTGACTGAATAAGGGCCATGAACTGTGCAAATAAACCGTGGTCTTTTGTTTTCTTTTATACTTCTTAATGCCAGATAGCAGACCCAAGCAGGCATTCTTGATCTAACATGTAGAATATCTACAGATTCTCTTATAAGAAGTTTCCTAAGCTTTATTGCTAATATAAATGTAAATAATGATTTTTTGCCTATTGTCCAATTGAAATGTTGACTACCCTCTAAAACCAGCGTGTCAACGAGCCTACCTCCTCCAGAGATAACAATAGATCGATGACCTGCCTTAACCAACCCGGATGCTATTTCAAGAGTTCCCCGCTCAACTCCACCGACTTCCAAAGCGGGTAGAACTTGCACAACTGTTAATGCCATATGATCTTATCCATCAGAGTGTTGTATGTATGCTTTCAATGAGGTTTTAAATGAGAAGTCTGTTTTTACAATATCCAATCCATGTTTGTTAAAAAGCTTTTTTAAGGTAAGTTTTGTAAAATAATATAAATGTTCGGATGGTTTGATTTCTTTCCAGTCAGACAGAGTTTTTGAAACACCCCAATGGCCAATGTCTGGGGTAATAATATGTATCACTCCATTTTCCCCTAGGATTCTTTTTAATTCTTTAACAAGTAAATTCAAATCAGGAACATGCTCAATAACATCGTATAAGGAAATAACATTAAAATAGTTATCAGGATAATTTTGAGCTTCGATAGTGCCGTTTACAAGATTGTTGAGCAAAAGACTCCTTTTGCCGTAATTAATTCCCCAAGGTTCTATATCGATCCCAAAAGCATCAAAGCCACTTTCTTTAGCACTTTTTACTACAAATCCTGCTGAGCAACCGATATCTAGCCAACGGCCAGATGTAATAAATTGATTTTTTACCTTATTAACTCTCTGCAACGAACGTCTTAATTTAGATATAGCTTTTTTAGCATAATCGCGGGTGTAATCATCATTGTATGTTTCTTTTATTTTTTCATAATTTAATCTTGGATTTATTAAAACTAAAGAACAATTATTGCATTTTACAAATGGCTCATTATTTTTTTTAAAAAGGTGAGCAAATGAATTAGATTCACAAATCGGGCACTCGATGAAGTTCGAGCTAATTTTGTTATTTTTTATCATACTTTAATATCTGTTTTTTACAAAAAAACTTTTTAATTAATATTAGTTTAGATGTTTAAGATAACTCAGGCGTGAAAAAATTATTTTAATACTCCACGACTTAGCAATAATTCAGCACAACGATGTGCTTCATTGAAAACAGGTAGGGTTGACTTTAGCTCGAGTGTTGTATTTTCTTTACTCGGTAGTGTCAAGTATCCTTCGCTAATGAGAGTGTTTACACTTTTATGTGTCCGTCCATTTTTATTCTGGGGGAGGTCAATTAGGCCAACGGCAGCACCGGAAGAAAGGGATTCGTAAATCATAGAAATACTATCTCTTGTGACCCAAACATTTCTAGTATTATAAATAAGTTTATGAATCTCAGTGCTATTAGTTTCAGAACATCGTAATATTTTTATATTTCCATCTGATTGTCTATCCACTTCATTCAGAAAAGATTGCGGTGTTCGCTGAGAATCAGCAATAGTCCAATTTATATCGGGATTACTACCAATGATTGCTATAATTTGGTCTATAATTGAAGCATTATTCCAATGATAATGTTTAGATAACCCTCCAATCATAAATAAACCGTAGCCAGGAACTTTGTTTCTGTTAAATTGAATTGGATTTAATGCTCCTTTTGTAACGATGATATTATTTTTATCGGAAATATGATCATGTTTTGCTATTAAGCAGAAATCAAAAAAAGAGATAGGCAAACTTGGTTTCATCAAAACAATAGTATATCCTTTTCGAGCACGCTGGGCTGCCAGCATAGGAAGATGAGTTCCATGTCCTGCGCCTATGATGAGTGTTGGATCTGGAAGATGCTTACCTTGAGGAAAAGTCTTAAAAAATAAATTTCTTAAGTAATTCTTTTTATTTTGAACAGGTATATCAAAACGTCTGCAAGTTTGTATTTTTTGAAGGGCATTACATAATCCAATGCTTTGAGATTCATGACCAGGCTTACCATCGCTAAGGCGCCAGATATTATAAGTCATATCGGACTAGTTTATGTATCAATTACTTTTCAAGAACAAACTCGGTGCTGCAATAAGGGCATTTTGATTTTCCAGTACCTTCAATAGGAAGAAATACTCGAGGGTGCTGATTCCATAAACTCATTTCAGGCAAAGGACAATGTAATGGTAATTGGTCCTTATTTATGTGAAACACCGATTCACTACTGATAGAAACTGATGTTGTTCCTTGTATTAATTCACTCATAGCATGCCTCGTTATATATAACTCAACCAATTTTGGTATTCTGTCAATTTCCCTTTGACGCAATCAAAATATTGTTTTTGTAATTTCTTAGTAATGGGACCTTTTGAGCCGTCGCCAATTTGACGATTGTCCAGTTCTCGTATTGGAGTAACTTCAGCAGCAGTTCCGGTAAAAAACGCTTCTTCTGCAATATACACTTCATCACGAGTT
>CAJJDJ010000148.1 GCA_905182825.1 Thiotrichaceae bacterium UBA7359 | reverse complement strand
TCTTTAAAATCAAGTGCAGTGTTAACCGATGTGGGTAGTGCCAAAGGTAGCGTTGTCATTACTGCTAAAAAGATAATGGGTGATAATTTTTCACACTTTGTTCCTGGTCACCCTATTGCAGGTACAGAACAGAGTGGGGTCGAGGCATCGTTTGCAGAGTTATTTATCGACCATCGTGTAATACTTACGCCTTTAGATGTTACAGATGCTTCTGCACATAAGTTGATCACTAAAATGTGGCAAGTTGTTGGTGCCGAGGTGATTAATCTTGATGTGAAACATCATGATGACGTTCTTGCAGCGACTAGTCACTTACCACATATGCTGGCTTATGCCTTAGTTGATTGTTTGGCAGGTATGCAGGAATGTGAGGAAATCTTTAAATATGCAGCGGGTGGTTTTGCCGATTTCACGCGAATTGCCTCGAGTAACCCTGAAATGTGGCATGACATCTGTTTTTCTAATCGGGATGCATTATTAAATTCATTAGAATTATTTTCCGCACATATTAATGAAATAAAAGGAGCTATTGAGAGTTCTGATAGTGAGCACTTGTTATCAATTTTTAAACGTGCCAAGAAAGTTAGAGATCAATTTACTAAATCTAGAAATCAGTCTGAATAACAAATCAAGATGAATTCAAATAGCAGTTCTAGTTTTCAAATCAAACCGGGAGGTGTCATTTCTGGACGTATCATTGTGCCCGGAGATAAATCTATTTCACATCGAGCCTTGATGTTAGGTGCTATCGCAGAAGGGAACACAACAATCACTGGTTTTCTGCAAGGTGAAGATACTTTGGCGACAGCAAATGTTCTTCGACAAATGGGTGTTGAAATAAAAAATGATGGTAAGATTGTTTGTATTAAGGGTGTCGGGCTGAAGGGATTAAAAAAGACTAACAGTCCAATAGACCTTGGCAATTCAGGTACATCTGTTCGTCTAATGACAGGTTTATTAGCAGGACAAATCTTTGATTCTGAATTAATAGGCGACAAGTCATTAATGACAAGACCAATGTTACGTGTGATTAACCCATTACGTAGTATGAATGCAGAAATTAGCTGTACGGATAAAGGAACTCTGCCAATAAACATAATAGGTGGGTGTAAGTTGCAAGGGATTGAATATGAATTACCCGTTGCCAGTGCACAATTAAAATCCTGTTTATTGTTGGCTGGTTTATATGCTGAGGGAATCACAACCATTATTGAGAAACAGGCTACCCGTGATCATACTGAACGAATGCTCAGTGCTTTTTCTCATTCAATCACAAGAGATGAAAAGCGAATATCCATAAGTAAAGCAGATAGCCTCATAGGAACAGACATAAATATACCAGCAGATTTTTCTTCAGCGTCGTTTTTTATTATAGCAGCAATAATACTGCCCGGTTCGGATGTGGTGCTTGAGAATGTTGGGATTAATCCTACCCGTGATGCAATGTTAAAGATTATGGAATTGATGGGTGCTGACATTGAACTTGAAAATAAGCGAGAACAATCTGGCGAACCTGTTGCAGATATACATATAAAGAGTAGTGATTTACATGGAATCAATATCCCGCAAGAATTGGTACCTGTCGCGATAGATGAATTTCCGGTAATAATGGTCGCTGCAAGCTGTGCTAAAGGGGAGACTTGCTTGTCTGGTGCGGCTGAACTGCGAGTAAAAGAAAGTGATCGAATTCAGTCGATGTTAGACGGTTTTATTGCAACAGGCATTCAGGCTGAAGGTACTGAAGATGGTATGATAGTCCGGGAAAGTAAATTTAATGGTGGAGTTGTTAATAGTCATGGAGATCATCGAATTGCTATGGCCTTTGCTATCGCTGGACTTGTTTCTAAAGAAACAATAGTTATTAACAATTGTGAAAATGTAGCAACTTCATTCCCAGGGTTTGTCGCATTGTCCCAAAAAGCAGGCATGAATATCGCTTATGTCTAATGTACCCATAATTACTATTGATGGCCCAAGCGGCACAGGCAAAGGCACTATTTGTAGCTATCTTGCTGACTGGTTGCAATGGCATCTTTTGGATAGTGGGACCCTTTATCGAGTGCTTGCACTAGCAGCAGAAAAAAAAGGAATTGATAGCGATGATGAAATTGCAATTGTAGCGTTAGCAGAAAATTTGAATGTTGAATTTAAGGTTGCAGGAATTGGTTCTCTAGTGAATATTGAACTGGATAGAAAGGCGGTGACTGATGAAGTCCGTACTGAAATTTGTGCTAGTGCGGCATCTGTCATAGCATCGATTGCAAAGGTTCGTGAGGTTTTATTATTAAAGCAAAGGACATTTCATAAAGCTCCGGGCTTGATTGCCGATGGCCGCGATATGGGTACGGTAGTTTTTCCAAATGCGGCATTAAAGGTATATTTGACAGCAAGTCCTGAGGAAAGGGCCAAAAGACGGTATGAACAGTTGAAGAAAAAGGGTTTTAATGCTAATCTCCGCGACCTTTCTGCTGCTATAGTCGCGCGGGATGAACGTGATAGCACACGTTCAGTATCGCCATTAAAACCAGCAGATGGTGCGATTGTTATAGATACGAGTTCGTTAGGTATTGATGCAGTCTTAGAAAATATATCAGAATTAGTGCGAACTACGTTTCCGGAGTTGACAAAACAGGTGGCTAATCATCTTTGTAGGGTGTCAAGCTTAAAATTAACTTAACAGATACATCTTGCTGGATTCATAGCAGGATTTCAGGAATTACCTTTCATGAGCGAAAGTTTTGCAGAATTATTTGAACAAAGCCAAATAGAATCAAAGATGCGTCCTGGCGCGATAATTAGTGCTGTAGTTGTAGAGGTCAATAACGATACCATCATAGTAAATGCTGGTCTCAAATCTGAAGGAACCATTCCAATAGACCAATTTTTTGATGAGCATGGTGATCTCGAGGTGGGTCTTGGTGATACAGTTGATGTTGCATTAGATTCCATTGAAGATGGTTATGGTGTTACCCGTCTTTCTCGTGAAAAAGCAAAACGTAAGATTGCTTGGACAGTACTTGAAAAAGCGCATGAAGATAATGCAACCATCATTGGTGTTATAACCGAGCGTGTAAAAGGGGGCTTCACGGTCGATGTTGATAAAGTCCGTGCCTTCTTGCCCGGTTCATTAGTCGATGTTAGACCTGTTCGTGATACTTCTTATTTAGAAGGTAAACCACTCGAATTTAAAGTTATAAAAATTGATCAGAAACGTAACAATGTTGTTGTTTCTCGTCGAGCT
>CAJJDJ010000147.1 GCA_905182825.1 Thiotrichaceae bacterium UBA7359 | reverse complement strand
ATGGTTTTGAATATCAGTCTTCATCAGATGTAAATGCTGAAGTAATGAAAAAAATAGGTGATATCAACGCTGAAAACATAGATCACTGGCGATCGTCTGTCGCTATTGAGAAAAAAGGTACAGGTTTGCAACGTATTACTGAAACACCGATGAATATGATCGATTCACTTTGTCGACGCGCCGTTTCATTACAACAAACTGATAATGTTTCTGATGGTGCAATTCATATCAATACAGTTTTGGCAGATAAAAATAATTTAAGTGATTCAGATACTGCAAATGTTGAACAAGACGATAGTGCTGTGAATTTAAAAGTAATTATTGATGATAGAGTTCCTGACGATTGTGTCTTGATTCAATCGTCACATCCGGCTCAGATTAATCTAGGTGGTTCATTCGGCCCGATCAAGATCGCAAAGGCTTGATGCCATGCTAGAGATAGTGTACCAATTCATAAGTCAAAACGTGTTGTTACCGATAACAACATTTTTTTTACCTGTTGATTATCAAGCACAGGCACTGACTGTATTACAGACCGTAATTAAAATTTTTTCAATATTAGTACCCGTATTAATTACGGTTGCTTATTTCACTTATGCTGAACGAAAAGTCATAGGCTTTATTCAAGGACGTATTGGTCCAAATAGAGTAGGTTTTTTCGGTTTTAGTCTATGGGGTCTAGGTCAGCCTATTGCAGATGCTGTCAAACTTATCGTCAAAGAAATTATAGTGCCGACCGGTTCAAACCGAGCTTTATTTATTATCGCGCCGATACTTTCTTTAGCGCCATCATTAGCAGCATGGGCAGTCATCCCCTTCGATGATACTAAAGTATTAGCAAATATTAATGCTGGTTTGCTATATGTGCTAGCACTGACATCCTTGGCAGTTTATGGGGTAATTATTGCTGGTTGGGCCTCAAATTCCAAATACGCTTTTCTGGGTGCGATGCGTTCAGCAGCACAAATTGTGGCGTATGAAATCTCAATGGGGTTTGCTTTGGTCGGTGTCTTAGTTGCTGCAGGAAGTTTGAATCTCGGCGATATAGTAAATTCGCAGGTAGGTAGTGTGTTCCATTGGTTTTGGTTACCTTTATTCCCATTATTTATTATCTATTTTATTTCTGGCTTGGCAGAAACAAATCGGGCGCCATTTGATGTGGCAGAAGGTGAATCTGAAATTGTGGCTGGCTTTCATGTTGAATATGGCGGCATGGCATTCTCTGTATTCTTCATGGCTGAGTATGCCAATATGATTTTGATAGCTGTATTATCTGCCATTATGTTTTGTGGTGGATGGCTATCACCTTTTCAAGGAGTTCCAGGTCTTGAGGAACTCTTTAACTGGGTGCCTCCTATGTTTTGGTTATTAGCCAAAACATCATTTTTCATGTTCCTGTTTTTATGGTTCAGAGCTACTTTCCCACGATATCGTTATGATCAGATTATGCGTCTGGGTTGGAAAGTATTTATTCCCATAACAATAGTTTGGTTAGTCGTGGTTTCGGCATTGGTCGTTACTAATATCCCACCTTGGTTTAACTAATAATAATGACTAATAAAATTAAAAATTATGTCACCAGCTTATTCCTTTGGGAATTACTTAAAGGTTTACGTCTTACTGGAAAATATTTGTTTAAGCGTAAGATCACTGTGCAATACCCTGAAGAAAAGACACCTCAATCACATCGTTTTCGTGGCCTTCACGCATTGCGTCGTTATCCTAATGGTGAAGAACGATGTATAGCCTGCAAATTATGTGAAGCTGTCTGTCCAGCTGTAGCGATAACTATTGAATCAGAAGTGCGTGCTGACGGTAGTCGGCGTACAACTAAATATGATATTGATCTGACTAAATGTATTTTTTGTGGATTTTGTGAAGAGTCATGTCCGGTTGATTCTATTGTGGAAACACGAATATTCGAATATCACGGAGAGAAACGTGGTGACTTATTAATGACTAAACCAAGACTGCTAGAAATTGGTGATTTGGTCGAGAAACAATTGGCAGAAGATCGAGAAAAAGATGCCTTGTATCGTTAATAAAAACATATTTATTTATAAACAAGACAAAAATAAATGATAGAACAAATAGTCTTTTATCTTTTTGGCGGGATATTGCTGCTATCTGCATCCATGGTTGTGGTTATGCGTAATCCCATCCACTCAGCTCTATTTCTTGTGTTATCTTTTTTTGCTTCTGCTGCAATCTGGTTGTTGTTACAAGCAGAATTTTTAGCCATCACCCTTGTGTTAGTTTATGTCGGTGCAGTTATGGTCTTATTTCTGTTCGTTGTTATGATGCTGGATATTAATTTGGTGACTGTGCGTGAAGGATTTGCGCGATTTTTACCCGTTGGCATTACTGTTGCAGTTTTTATGATTGCGGCAATGGGACTAGTTGTGAGTTCAGACTACTTTATATCTGATACGTATATGCCAATTAAATCTATTGGGCTAGATTACAGTAACACTAAAGAATTGGGGCTGACGTTATACACTCAATACCTTTATCAATTTGAAATAGCGGGTGCAATATTATTAGTCGCTATTGTTGCTGCAATCTCTCTCAGTATGAGTAAATCGAAAGTTAATAAATCGATAAGTCCTGAACAACAAGTGATTGTTAAAAAAATAGATCGACTACGAGTCGTTAAGATGAAGGCGGAACCTAATATTAAGAGTAGGGAAATCTAACGTATGGTCACCTTGCCCGAAGTTTTATCACTAGCTGCATTGTTATTTTGTATTAGCATTGCTGGTATTTTTTTAAACAGAAAGAATGTCATTATTCTCTTGATGTGTATTGAGTTGATGTTGTTATCAGTCAATATGAACTTTATCGCTTTTTCTTATTTTCTTAATGATATACATGGACAGATTTTTGTTTTTTTCATATTGACTGTTGCAGCTGCTGAAGCAGCAATTGGATTAGCTATTTTGGTCGTTATGTTTCGTAACAAAGGTTCGATTAACGTTGATGATCTGAATAGCATGAAAGGATAGTCAATGATGAATAATATGGAACAAATATATCTCGCTATTGTACTAGCTCCTTTAATAGGCTCCTTGGTTGCTGGTCTGCTTGGCAAACCTGTTGGAAGAAGTGGTGCACATTGGGTAACTATAATCGGTGTTGCTATATCCAGTATTCTTTCTATGGTGGCTTACAAATACCATATGTTTGATGGTGGTGAAACATATAATCAAACTTTATATACATGGCTGAGTAGTGGTGGTGTTGATTTTAAAATTGGTTTTTTAATTGATTCACTCTCGGTCACCATGATGGTGGTTGTGACTTTTGTTTCACTGA
>CAJJDJ010000146.1 GCA_905182825.1 Thiotrichaceae bacterium UBA7359 | reverse complement strand
CCATTAGGTGAGAGCCGAACAGCAATTCTATCAACTGATACTTCTTCCATAACACCCTGCAATATTTCATCGAGAAAGCGGTATCGATTAGGAATGCTACCTCCATAATTATCTTTACGTTCATTTGTTTTCGTTTGTAAAAACTGATCAATTAAGTAACCGTTCGCAGCATGTATTTCTACCCCATCAAAGCCTACTTTCATTGCATATGCGGCAGCTCTTTTATAATCATTTACAATTTTTTCAATTTGTTCAATTGTGAGCGCTGAGGGTGTTTCATAATCTTTTTTACCTTTAGGAGTTTGAATGTATACACCATTTAATTTAATTGCAGAAGGTGCGACTGGTAGTTTGCCATCATGAAAATCACTATGTGATGCACGACCACAGTGCCATAATTGTAAAAATATTTTACCACCTTCCTCATGTACAGCATTTACAACTTTTTTCCATCCTTCTACCTGTTCATTATTATAAATGCCTGGTGAGTTTAGCCATCCTATGCCTTGTTTTGAGATGGTTGTTGCTTCTGAGATAATTAAGCCCGCAGATGCACGTTGACTATAATAGTCAGCCATTAATGCATTGGGGATTCTATCATTGCCAGAACGACCTCGTGTCAATGGGGCCATTACAATTCTATTCTTTAATTTTAATGTAGTGTTAATTGACATTGAATTTAACAATCGACTAGCCTTACTCATTACAACACTTCCTTATTTTAAAATTGATTAATTCATTTAGGATAAAATTTGATTTCTGAAATACAGCAAGTAAAATTATGAACAGAAATAAATATAGATAAATCTGGTAAGTATAAAATAGCATTTGAGAAACAACAAAAAACAACATGAACTGTTTATTGGAGCATATGATTTACATATTAAAAAATTATTCAAATTTGCAAATAGCTTCTCAATACAGTGTGCCTATCTAAGTTTATTAATCGCACTTATTACTACAATATCAATATCTAAATATTTTGCATACTAGTGGTCTTGAAAATGAAGGGATAACAAATCCCAATTGCTTGCATCTTTCAGATTATTATAGTGAGCATGATATTTGCATTAAGCTGTCAGCTCACTAACATTCCCTCGTGTAAGTTCCAGTTTACATTTGTCACAAAACCAAGAATGCAGTTTATACGTCAGTACAAGATATCCATACCCTCTTTATTCGACATTGTGCTTCATTCCGCAACAACTTTATCAAGGTTATCCATTAACCTTTAGTGTCTGAGTGCACCCGCTTGTATGCTGATTAGATCATCAAAGGTCTTAAGCTGTTTTAGCAAGGTATTCGTCGACGGATCTTCTTTATGTAGATATTCTTCTGCGTATTCAAAGATTCCACTCCGTGTCGGCAATGGTTTGGTTTGCTCAATGGTATCTTTCATTCTCGGCAGGAATATCCACTGCAACCATTGTTCAAATTTAAGAGTATCCATACAAAAAGGAACAGTGCTATTCAGTTTATTGACACCTGGCTTAAATTTATCCCACTTACCATGGGTGCGTAAGTTTGCCTCAACTTCTAATAATACGTCGGCAATTCGATTTGGAATATCATGCATCGAGATCATTATACGTGGACTTTTCCTGTTCCTAAAGTTTCGAATTAGTAATTTTGAGTCTATATACGGTCTATTTTCAATGGAATTCCTTCAAATTGATCGATATTTATAATATTTTATGCAGAAATCACTCTTGATTTCACATATTCGGACAATCTGGTTTATACTCCGCCGGTTATTTACACGTCATTCGGTCATCTCAGTGAAAAATTCAGAATAGATGTGATCTTTGGCAGCGTCGTTTTTAAGAAACTAGAACAAAAATAGTAATCAATTTCATTAATTAATTTAACTTTATAGAGTAGAACAATGGCTGATTTATCGAAGTATAGAAATATAGGTATTTTTGCGCATGTGGATGCAGGTAAAACCACCACCTCGGAACGCATTTTAAAACTGACAGGTAAAATTCATAAGACTGGTGAAGTGCATGATGGTGATGCCACCACTGATTTCATGGAGCAAGAGCAGGAGCGCGGTATTACCATTCAATCTGCTGCAACTAGTTGTTTCTGGAATGAACATCGCATGAATATTATCGATACCCCAGGACACGTAGATTTCACTATTGAGGTGTATCGTTCATTAAAAGTATTGGATGGTGGCATCGGTGTATTCTGCGGCTCTGGTGGTGTTGAACCTCAATCTGAGACAAATTGGCGTTACGCAAACGATTCCGAAGTCGCACGAATAATTTTTGTTAATAAGCTCGACCGAATAGGTGCTGATTTCTATCGTGTAATCAAACAAGTTGAAGATGTGTTAGGGGCCATACCAATCGCTATGACACTACCAATTGGTATTGAAGATGACTTTATTGGCGCTGTTGATCTCCTCACCCGCAAAGCCTGGGTATGGAATGATGAAACTGATCCACTTAGTTATGAAATTCAAGAACCTCCAGCAGATATGGTCGACAAGATTGAAGAATGGCGGGAAAAATTAATTGAAGCTGTCGTCGACCAAGATGATATTATTATGGAGAAGTACCTCGAAGGTGAAGAGCCCTCTATAGAAGAGCTCAAAGCTTGTATCCGTAAAGGAACCATCAACCTATCATTCTTCCCCACATATTGCGGTTCTGCATTTAAAAACAAATGTATCCAATTAGTTTTAGATGCCGTTGTTGACTACCTCCCAAATCCAACTGAAGTTAAGCCACAACCTGAAGTCGATCTGGAAGGAAATCCGACTGGAGAAGTAGCAATGGTCGATCCAGATAAACCCTTACGTGCGTTGGCATTCAAAATCATGGATGACCGTTTCGGTGCCTTAACCTTTTTACGTATCTACTCCGGTAAGCTAGAAAAAGGTACTGGGGTACTCAATACATTTACTGGAAAAACCGAACGTATTGGTCGTATTGTTGAAATGCATGCGGACGAACGTATTGAACTTAATTCTGCACAGGCCGGCGACATCGTAGCTGCAATTGGTTTAAAAAATGTTCAAACCGGACACACTTTATGCGACCCAAACAAGCCGGCGACATTAGAACCAATGGTATTTCCTGATCCGGTTATTTCTATTGCTGTTTCACCAATAGATAAAGCTGCTTCGGAAAAATTGGGTGTGGCTATCGGTAAAATGATTAAAGAAGATCCATCTTTTCGTGTTGAGACTGATGAAGACAGCGGTGAAACTATCCTTAAAGGTATGGGCGAGTTACATCTAGATATTAAAGTCGATATTCTAAAACGCACACATGGTATTGAAGTTGAAGTAGGTAGCCCACAAGTAGCCTACCGTGAAACTGTCACTAAAACTTTAGAAGATAGCTATACTCACAAAAAACAATCTGGCGGCTCAGGACAATACGGTAAAATAGACTACTTAATTGAACCAGGAGAAGCCGGCAGTGGTTTCGTGTTCGATTCAAAAGTAACTGGCGGTAACGTACCAAAAGAATTTTGGCCTGCAATTGAGGGTGGTTTTAAAAAGAGTATGGATCAAGGCGTGCTTGCGGGCTATCCCTGCTTGGATTTTAAAGTCACCTTGATGGATGGCGCCTTCCATGCAGTTGACTCGTCCGCAATAGCATTTGAATTAGCCGCGAAGGCAGCTTATCGACAGAGTATGCCTAAGGCTGGGCCACAATTAATGGAACCGATTATGAAAGTCGATGTGTTTACGCCTGATGATCATGTTGGTGATGTGATCGGTGATTTAAATCGTCGTCGCGGTATGATCAAGTCGCAGGAAGCAGGCCCAACAGGTGTTCGTATCAAAGCTGAAGCACCATTAAGTGAAATGTTTGGTTACATCGGTTCACTGCGAACAATGACATCTGGTCGTGGTCAAT
>CAJJDJ010000145.1 GCA_905182825.1 Thiotrichaceae bacterium UBA7359 | reverse complement strand
GTCACTAATAATTGTTTCATATTTCTCTTTATCAGCCAATGACAATAATGCTATTACTCTACCAGTTACATCAGCCGTAGGCGGGTCAAGTAGGGCTCCATGATCTGCGAAAGGAATGGCATTGAGATAATACTGAGTATTATTGACTTCAAATGAACCAAAGCCGCCACCGTTGGATCGCATACCTGCAACCCAAATTGCTGCTCGTTGAATTGCTTCTGAATATTTCTCTTTACCGGTACGATGCATGGCCCAAGCGACCATAGAAGTATCATCCAGATCAGGATAAAAATAATTACTGTATTGAAACGCCCAGCCTCCACCAGCAAGGTCAGGTCTTGGTATACGCCAATCACCTGGCTCATCGCTTAGCTGTCGGTCCTTAAGCCAGTCGAGCGCATGTTCAATTTCTGGAGTAATATTTGCTTCAGTTTCCGTTTCGATCATTGCTTGCCCAGCCAAACAAGTGTCCCATACGGGGGACACACAAGGTTGGACGTACATGCTATTACCACGTTTTGTTAGTAGTGAATCAATAGCTTGGCGCGCCAGTTTGCGAGCAGGATGTTCTTTTGGATAACCCAAAGCGACCATGGACTCAAAAACATTAACCATTGCTGGAAAGATGCCACCAATTCCATGTTCTTCATTCATCCTAGTTAAGAACCATTGTTCACATTTACGAATGGAGTATTGACGTATAAATTTTGGTACTAATTTTTCTGCTAAGCGGCCAATATTGTCAAGCAATAGAAAAGCCCTGCTTAGTGTTGTTGTCACCTTAAAATAATGTTGCTCATCTTCGGGTGGTGTAATAAATAATTCTCTAATATCAATACCACGTGAGTTTACTGCTAAGGGTTTCATCGTACATAAAACGAATAGTGGTACCATTACCGTACGCGACCAATAAGAAACCTTGTCGATATGAAATGGAAACCACTTTGGTAAAATGATTACTTCTGCAGGGATAAATGGAACAGCTCGCCATGGTACCTGCCCAAACAAAGCCATTGTGATTCGCGTAAATACATTAGCATGCGATGCACCGCCATGATTCAAGATCATATTCTTAGCTCGAACCATATGTTCTTCATGTGGGTCATCGCCAGCGATCTTCAATGCATAGTATGTTTTTACTGAACAACTGATATCAAAATCACCACCGGTATAGAGAGACCAACCACCTTCTTCATTCTGTTGGTCACGTAAATATTGAGCAATACCTTGTTCTGTTTTATCGTCGATTTCACCGACGAAATGATTCATTAAAATATATTCTGCGGGGATAGTGCAATCGGCTTCTAGTTCATAGATCCAATGACCATCATCATGCTGTTGTTCAAGTAATTTATCTCTAGCAGATGATATAGCTTCATCCAAGTTATTTATATTCTTAGACGAGAGGGATTCATCTAATAGATGGTTGGTGATTTTTTCATTTCGTGTTTCGAAGTTCATTGCTTTCGCTTGGTATTTCGCAGAAGAGCTTAATCAAGATGCTAAGCTAGGAGTATAAAATAAATCATTGTTGGCCACCCTTATATTACTCTTGCCTTTATCAGTATCAAGTTGCAACGTCATGATATCATCAGATTTTCTCATGAATGTCGGTTATAGGCAAACGACGTCCGCTAAACTGAAAAAGCTTCTTTAAGGCCCAGTTGTTACCAATAAAAAGGTTGGTAAAAAATATCGTCGATTTGACGTTAAACCGACTTATTTTTACTTCTTGGCCTGCAGTAAAATCAGGCTTTTGCCGTATCTTTTCAAGCGTCAACACAGCCATTCCCAAGGCCCATAAACAAAAACGACGCAGACCCTTCTCTTTAGCAGGTATTTTTTGGGTATATATTAAAGCATTACGTATATGAGCGTGTGCAACACCAAGCAATTCAATCAAGGCTTCATCAAATCCGGCTTCATTTTCGCCAATTACTTTATGACGTACATCGACACCATGTTTATTAAAAATATCACGTGGCAACCAACAAACTCCGCGCTCATGATCTTCCCAGATATCTTTCAAGATATTAGTCATTTGCAATCCCTGGCCAAAAGACACACCTAATTTCATCATTTCTTCTCTTTGAGAATCAATTTCAGGGGAATAATCACAAAATAGTTCTGTCAGCATTTCTCCTACGACACCGGCAACGTAATAACAATATTGGCCCATGTCTTCCAGATCAATCATTCCATCTAATGACTCGGCATCTTGGTATCGAACCATACCCTCGGCCATGATCGAAACACATTTTTCGAGTGCCGCTCGCTGGCGCTCATTAAAACTGTGAGTAAGTCGTATTACGGGAGTCGTATTGGCAATCAGTTCATGCTCTGCCTCAGAAGCGGTCGGAGATAATAAAGGAAACAGCTCTTCAGAAAAAGTTTCAGCACTATCAGAGCCTTTTACTACATTAATAAATCGTTCAGCATATTCACGTTTCAAGACTGTCGTCATCAATTTATCATCTTCAATAGTATCGGCTATACGACATAAGAGATAGGCATTGCCCACGATCTCAGAGAGTGATTCTGGCAATTGAGGAATAGTTAGTGCAAATGTGCGTGACACATGCTGCAATATCTCATTTTGATAGGTGATATCATCCAGTTCGGTCTTAAATTCATTTTTTGACTTCATTCTTTTGAATAATATTATAAATAACAATGTGTTATAAAAATAGGTGCTGTTTTAAGCTATATTGAATGTTCCTAGCTCAAACTATCAGAAATAATGATCTTACAGAGCATAATTTCAGAAAAATGATACAATTCAATAATTAGAGCCATTCGGTGCTGCACACTACAGCCTGAATAATACGGATGCAAATAATCAATTCTGAATTCCGAACGCTAACTTAAATGAATAGAATTTAAATGTATGATTTTTTTAGACATTTTACAAAACTTATATACGGAGTGTAACTAGAGTGAATTCAGTTTTTGATATCATCCCGTCGACAGGTATGACTGATGCCAATAATCACCCGGGTCAAATTTATTGGCATACCGGTCAAAATGGTCAGATATCTGAATTGGTAACGTTGTCAGAACGACTGCTTTCACTTGATGTACCATTTTCAGTACTTTCAGTTCAGTCGAGCGTTAAATTAGCACTTGGTGGCTCAATTCATATCGATGATAACATTGAGAATGAAAACTCTTACCAACATTTGGCCTTCGTACCGAAGCAAACAATCCAGGCATTGGGTAATAAACAATTTTGTCAGGATTACAACATTAAATATCCGTATATGACCGGTGCAATGGCTAATGGTATTGCTTCTGTGGAGTTAGTCGAGGCCATAGCTAAGGCAGATATGATGGCTTCATTTGGTGCTGCAGGTTTATCGTTGGCAGAAGTTGAAAAAGCAATTCAGTGCTTACAAGCAGCTATTCCAGATAAATCGTTTGCTTTTAACCTTATTTATAGTCCGAATGAGAAGGGTCATGAAGATGCCATAGTCGATCTGTATCTTCGTTATGGTATTGATCTAGTAGAAGCTTCAGCTTACATGAAACTGACTTTACCGGTGGTTAGGTATCGTGTTAAAGGTATTTATAAAGATGTTCAAGGTAATGTTGTTGTACCTAATAGGATCATCGCTAAGGCATCACGTGTGGAACTAGCTAGTAAATGGTTTAGTCCACCACCTGAAAAATTATTGAAGGAATTATTAGCGAAAGGCGCGATTACGAATGAAGAAGCTGAGTTAGCTAAAACAATTCCGATGGCACAAGACCTGACTGTTGAAGCCGACTCAGGCGGTCATACAGATAATCGACCAGCCATAACCTTATTACCCACAATCTTGGCCCTACGTGATCAAATACAAGCAGAATATAAGTATACGCATAAGTTACGTGTCGGTGCCGCAGGAGGTATTGCCACACCCTCATCCGCCTTAGGTGCTTTTGCGATGGGTGCGGCCTACATTGTTACGGGCACGGTAAACCAGGCCTGCAAAGAATCGGGTTCCTCCGATATTGTCAGAGAGATGTTAGCCAACACCGGACAAGCCGATGTAACCATGGCACCGGCTGTTGATATGTTTGAAATGGGTGTGAAGTTACAAGTATTAAAACGTGGTTCTATGTTTGCCATGCGCGGTAACAAACTTTACGACCTCTATAAAAAATACACATCAATTGATGAGATACCTGCAGTTGATAGAGCCAATTTAGAAAAAACAATATTTAAAATGACATTGGAGGATGTTTGGAAAAAGACCCATGAGTTTTTCAGCGAACGTGATCCTGCTCAAGTCGAAAAAGCGAAAAATGATCAGAAACATAAAATGGCACTGATCTTTCGCTGGTATCTGGGTCTTTCCTCGCGCTGGGCGAATGCTGGTGTTGCAGACCGCCAAGTGGATTATCAAGTCTGGTGTGGACCAGCCATGGGTGCCTTCAATGAGTGGACACGTGATACATTTTTGGCAACAACGGACCGCCGTGATGTGGTAACGGTGGCAATGAATATTATGTTTGGTGCGGCAGTTTTGAGTAGAGCGAATGGCATTTCAAAACAAGGTGTAGAGCTTGCTGGAGAATTAATTCAGTACCAACCAATGCAACTTGATACGATAGAAAAATATTTAACTGAATAGATTATGTCTAAGAAAAAAGAAAACAATCAGATGAAACCACTTGCCATAGTAGGTATTGGCTGTTTCTTCCCTAAAGCAAATAACGCCGAAGAATATTGGGCTAATATCCGAGAAGGCGTTGATGCGATAACGGATATCCCAGAAACACATTGGAAACCATCAGATTATTTTGACGAAAATAAATCAGCGCCAGATATGACTTACGGTAAGCGTGGTGGTTTTATTAATGCTATGGACTTCAATCCACTGTTATATGGTTTAAGTCCGAATAATATTGAAGCGACAGACACGACTCAGCTGTTAGGTATGATGGTTGCACGACAGGCCTTGCTTGATGCGGGT
>CAJJDJ010000144.1 GCA_905182825.1 Thiotrichaceae bacterium UBA7359 | reverse complement strand
CATGCGCTGAATAATTATTGATGGAGAAAGTTCAGCACTATCGCTCAACCAGTCAGAAGCATTATGTATAATAGCTCTGATACTAGTATAGTTTCGTGTTACATTTTCAATTAATGATTTGATGTCTGTATCATTGTACAAATCACACTGTAAAAGTGTGGCGTTCTTTTTTTTAAGTTGCGACAAATACTCTGTCTCATTACGATATGTTCCAATAACAGGTACTCCACGATCAAGAAAATTGTTTGCTAGATGCCGTCCCAGTCGTTTCCCTACCCCTGTGATCAGAATTGGTTCGACCGTCATGGATTCAGAAATTCTGCACGTGTATGTATATTCTCTTTGAAACAACCTCCCAATGCTGTTGTGCTCGTTTGTGAATTACTATCCTGAACACCACGTGACTTAACACAGTAGTGTGTTGCTTCAAGATTTACCGCAACATTTTTTGTTTCAAGCAAGGTCTGTAATGCTATCAATATTTGTCTTGTTAGGCGTTCTTGTACTTGAGGTCGTTGTGCAAAAAATCGAACCACACGGTTAATTTTTGAAAGCCCAATTATTTTTTTATTCGGTATATAGGCGACTTTAGCAGTCCCATCTATGGTGACAAAATGATGTTCGCAGGTACTGGTCAGGTCAATGTTTTTAATTTTAATCATCTCATCCGCACACATCTTATTCTCAATTAGGGAGATTCTTGGAAAATTACTGTAATCCAAGCCTGAGAAAATTTCGTGAACATACATTTTAGCTATACGATGTGGTGTCTCATTTAAACTATCATCACTTAGATCAAGACACAGCGTTTCGATAACCTCTTTCATTAAAAATTTTATTTTTTCGTATTTTTCTTCTCGAGATAAAGACGTTTCAATCATAGGCGTTTCTATCCTATTCTCAATCAAAGCGTTTCTAACCAATAGAGCTTCGGGACTTAAAGCAAGATCTTCATTTTGAGTAGATGTTTTAAAATATACTGGTGTCGCGCTCATGATGCTCTACCCAAAAGTCTCAAACTCGATTTTTTCTCAGCACTATATTCAAACGTAATTGATACTGAGTCAGCAAACCTTAGTGCATAGGGCTTATCTACAGTGACGCGAGCGTTATTAACAGATTGATGTTGACTACAGATATCAAGCACATCGGCAACGAGTTTTTCTAACAATAAAAAACTTCCTTGTTCAACATGTTCAATTACTTTTTTGCTGATATCTCTGTAATTTAAAGCATCAGATATTTCATCATTTAGTACTGATTGAGTTACCGCATAATTAATTTCTATGTTGATAACAACGTCTTGTTTTTTTTCTTTTTCTTCTTGATTGAAACCAATATAGGTGCGTAATCGAAGATTTGAAATGTTAATTATTGCATTATTTAAGCGCATGGATTTTTCCAGATGTTTTTGTATGTCTTAACCATACAGAACATATGTGAAGTCAATGTGAAATTAAACTCTAGACCAAATAATTAGCTGATATTGTCCAATACATCAACTCCCCTGATATGCAAATGGACGGTAATAACTGTTTCTAGCAGTATAAAGTATTATCATTAAGCTTACGTTGCTACATACATTGACCTAAATAATTTTCCGGAGATATTTAATGCAAAAAATTGTTGTTTTATTCATTTTGTACATCAGTAATGTGGGAAATATCTGGGCAGCTTGTCCAGACTACCTAAATGTTGATATGGAAGTCTTGCGTTCGAATAAAACTATTAATATTTGCGAAAATTTTGGTGATAGCCCCATATTGATTGTTAATACCGCAAGTCATTGTGGTTTTACACCACAGTTTGAGGGAATTGAAAAATTATATAAGCAATATAAAGATCAAGGCCTGGTAGTGCTTGGTTTTCCGAGCAATAGTTTCAAACAAGAGGCTAAAGCAAAAGAAGACACAGCTAAAGTCTGTTACATCAACTACGGTGTGTCATTCCAAATGTTTGCTGAAACTTTTGTGCGTGGTGAAAACGCACATCCAATATTTAAAGAATTGGCGCGTCAGTCAAGTCCTCCTTCATGGAATTTCAATAAATATTTGATAGATAAGAATGGTAATGTTATTGACCATTTTGGGAGCACAACGGATCCAAATTCGACTGAAATACATAGACTTATTCAAACTCTACTCTAAATAAAAAAAGGCTATAACTTCTCATTATCATTCCTATTCGTGCGCATTGCTTACTGCAGGAGAATAATCCAGTGTCAGTATTAATCATTATTGATGCTAGCACTTTGAATGAATTTATCAGAGAGGGTGTTTTTATATAATTAACAATGACACAAAAAAGTTAACCAATATCCTTTCTTACTAGTCTTTTGCAGATGAATTCTCACTGTTAAAGTATAAGTTCGCTGCAATAATACCTGCAACTAGACCTGATGCGTGCCCTACCCACGAAATATGTGTTCGAACATCAAGCAAAATAAATAAAAACCCTCCATACATAACCACCGCAACCGACCCAAGCAAGATTGCTTTGATTGATTTTGTGTTATACGCATCAGTCAGTAAAAATGACCAATATCCTAGGATTAATGCACTAGCACCAGCATGATAAGCCGGCGAGCCAAATATCCAGGTTCCAATTCCAGACAACAGTACGATGATTAAGGTTGACTCCAAAAAAATAACGCTACTTTTTAGTTGTACCAAAGTGCCTAGAATCAGAAATGGTATAGAGTTACTTATCAAATGCCACCAGCTATGATGTATCCAAGGTGCAGTAATGATGCCTGTTAACCCGCTAATAGATCGAGGATATATTCCGTATTGTCCAATCTCCGAAAAAAGAAAAAATTGAACGGCATGAATTATCCATAACGCAATCAATATATAAAATGCGTGTGAAATTATCCGAGACAATTTAAAGCCTTATCCTCATTCACTTTTTGAGAATCGTTAATAAGTGTAATGATTCCGGTTCCAGAGCAAACCTCGTCAGGTAATGGATTCACATTAATGCCTTCTGAATTGATGAACGCCATAGGTATACCGGCATCTCCTTTCACAAATTTGCAAATAACGTCTGACCAAGTGAGTTCTGTAAAATTAATATCGAGTCGAACCATATGGTCATCATCATGGGTAAACATATTCTCGAGCACTTCTTCTGTGCCTGGGGCCAC
>CAJJDJ010000143.1 GCA_905182825.1 Thiotrichaceae bacterium UBA7359 | reverse complement strand
AGTCCAAATAACAAGCCGGCAGGTAATGATGTTCGAATAAATGACGTGACGGGGTTTAATCTCGCAGAGCATAACCGACGATCTTTACGGAGCTGTTGAACATCAACTCTTTTACTTGTTTTTTTCTTTAGTACCATTTCTTTTCTTATGTGACGTAATTATAGCCGTCACTTGGTAACAAAGTTCTTTGATACCTGTTTTAAGCCATGAATTCTGTGATATGTTTCTCCTCAAGTTGTAGTTTATCATTATATCAATATATATCGATATAAATTCCAATAAAATCTGATAGTTATCTTATAGACAAGAAGTCTAAAAATTATACGTAAAATCTCCCCAAATATGCCCAAAACGACCATCTTTTGGAATTTCAGCACCCAACTCCGTAGCGTACATCAAACGACTCGCAACAGAGCCAGGCAAGTTGAAACGCAACCCCATTCCTATACTTTTGAATGTGACCCAACTGCCTGATGTATTTCGATCCGATGTTAAATCAAGTGCATCATTTTGTTGTCCCGTGACGAAATCATAAAAAACGGAAAACTGAATTAGCTCACCCCAAGTTCTATTTTGAAATGCGGCGACATCGGCTATGAAAGGTGCATTAAAAATATACTCAAGCGAGAAAAAATACGCACGATCAAATAAACCTTGCGCATCAGGATACCCTCTAACATTTTCTGGTCCTCCGACAGAATATTGCTCTAATGGCGCTAATAAATCTTTGCTCCACTGTACTTCACTTTTAAACAAGAGCGATTGATTGTTAGTCAGCAACTGTAATCGTTGATAAGAAGCAGATATTTTTGTGAATTTACCCTCTGCTAATTCATCTCTGTTATTACCACGACGACTTGACCGACTAGTGGCTGATCCTAGGATTTGATCTCCACTAGAGCCCATAGCTCCAAAAATATCATTAAACCCTTTATCAAAACTGATGGACGCAAAGTTCAAGCCACCACCAAAGTCTTCAGAGATACTTTTACTGATTAACCGAATTAAAGATCGGAAAGGGTGAAAGGTATCAACCGAATCAAAATCCAATCCCACAGAAAAGACACTTAACCTGTCCGTATTCGTTTGTAATCCCAATACGCGGGTTGTTGAATTTTTTGATGTGAATGAAAATCTTGAAGATAAATTTGTCTGTCTACTGCGTATGAAAGATTTTTCTATGTAAAGTGCGCGATTATCAGTTTGCGCTGTGATCTGGCTTAGCTCAAATTCACCACCAATGCTGAATCTATTTTTAAATAAATTTCCACCAATTGTGAATCCTCTGCCTAAAAACATTTCATAATCGATAGACCAAAAATCATTATTTTTAGGGTTATACGTTTGCTGCAACATTATGCTAAGTTTATCGGCGAACCCAGTAGGATTGTTCCAGTCAATGATTGTTCTGAATCTATTACGACCGGTCTCTTGTAGCCCATGAGTATCGACACGATAAGCGACGTCATACAATTTTTCTTGTTGTACTTTGAGAAATATATCTGCTTCACCGACTTTTTGACCCGGTTGAAACACACCGAACACACTCAAACCAGCGAAATCGGTCAAAGTTAGAAGGGCTCCTTCAATGCTATCTTGTGTGACAGGCTGACCAATAAGCCCATGAAAAGGCTTCTTTAAAACCTTCTCACTAAATCTATCATTGCTCTCTACAATTACACGTCCGAGTCGCCCAATATATATTTGGATATCAACAATACCTAAATCAACAGTTTGCACAGGTATCACAGCGGTCGACAATATCAATCCTTTAGACCGATAATAACGCGTTACTTCATCAGCTATTTCTTGTAATTCACCTATGCTGAAACCTCTTTCGGGTTGACCTTGGCGTGATTTGTCTAGGATTTCAGTTATAATATGATCAACACTGATTTCATATTTTGGTAGATCTTCAGCATCCAGCAAACTGAATTGTTTCACACTTACAAAAGGACCTTCCTCAAGATCAAAAGGTCGATCAATAAGTGCAGGTATTTTTATAGTATCTCTTGAAGGTGCCGCAGCTTGCTCTGTTTGAACTTCTTGTTGTGGGCGAACAGCTCCAGGTCTTGCAGAGTTGGGCAATCCAAGTGGACCTGCGCTTATTTGCTGAATAAATAGGAGTAGAGAAAGCGCAAGCAATATATTGCGACATTCCCATTGGTTTTTTTTTGTAGACTTGCTTGTCACAAATAGTCTTATTATTCAGTTGTTTATAATTTTTTAGTCGCGACAAAATAAAACTATTTCAATATCACAGGTCATGTAGCTATTATTAACAAAGCTATATTAATGCAGAAATCATTTATTCTTTTTAGTTTGCAACCTCAAGCGCCATTCTTCAAGTTTATTATCAGAAATCGGTTGTGGATATTCCTTTCTGGCCTGATTAAAAACAGCATCTCTCAACTGCATATTGGCCTGTTTCACTAATAATTGTCGTATTTGTTGATCAACTTGTGTCAGTTCAAGTACTTCAGACTCAAGTAATTTTCCTCTTTTTAGAATATGCATACCTTCTTTAGTTTCGATAACTTGACTAATATCCCCCTCCTTTAATTTCAAAATAGGGTCTTTCATCTCTGGAATCAGTTCGTTAGTTTTCAGCAAGCCCATATAACCACCCAAGTTTTTGCTTTGTTCATGCTCAGACTGAGCAAGTGCAACATTAGAAAAATCTTTTTCACCTTTTTTAATGTCAGAAATAATCCCTTCTATTTTTTTATTGAGAGCTTCCCTTTGTTTATCACTGGAAGATGTTTTTTTAAAAAAAATCTGCCAAACATGAACACGTTCTGGAATTAAAAATTGCTTTTTATTGGATGTAAAATATTCAGCCACTTGTTCATCGCTAGGAAAGTCTTTCGGTAATTTACTGGAAATCAAGCGTTTAAGATAAACTTCACGTAAAATATTTTCAGAGCCGCGGCGCATCATGAATTCAACATCACGATCTTCGACAAGATTATTCGCTATGGCAGCTGAGGTAGTCGAATGATTATTTGCTTCATTTTCAATAACTTGTTTAAATAATTCTTTATCAGCCAACAGTTTTTCACGTTCTTTTTGCTCAATGTTATTGATTAGTAATGTCACATAATCTAGATCAATTTGTCTGTTTGGTATCGATGAATTTGCCCACTCAGTACTATTTGAAGGATTACTATTTTGTGTAGAATTTTCTTCCTTATTTTCTGTCGTCTCAGATGTTGTTTTTTTTAGGCCCAATAATTCTTTTACAGAGATGGCCGAAACTTGACTTGTTTGTGCGATAATAAAAGCTAAGCACACACAGACGACAACTATTAAAGCCTTTGCATTAGCAGCGATGAATGCTTTGAAATTTTTTATTTTCATGATTATTTGTTTCAGTACTTTAATATTGTAAGGGTAGTTGATCATATCATCTATTGTTATGATTAATACCTTAATACGTAACGGTTCATTTTTCTCATTAGTATTACGTGTAGGATGGTAGTCATGGGAAATTTAATCAGTATTATCTGCTATATTTTTTAAATTTTGATATAAATGTAACTTTAACTTAAAAAGTTTGAATATATATATGAAAAGCCATAAAGTTAAAGATTAAATCTT
>CAJJDJ010000142.1 GCA_905182825.1 Thiotrichaceae bacterium UBA7359 | reverse complement strand
CAGATTAAAACTTCCACTATGCAATCTCGTGCTATTGCTGGTGTTGCGAACGGCACTTATATATTTTGCATGCCAGGTTCTATGGGCGCTTGCAAAACAGCATGGGAAGAATTAATACGGCATCAGTTGGATTATCGAACTCGGCCCTGTAATCTTGTTGAATTAATGCCGAGGCTGAGAGAAGTTTAATTTCCAATAGGCAGGGTGAGTACTGGGGTAATACCTTCCGCATTTCCCGATTGTAGTGAGAACAATTGAGTCAGCAGACTAAATGTGCTTTTACTATCCAGATCACTATCATCAATATAAAACCAACTTCCACGATAGTTGGTACCTATACCGATTTCCTTATTGATTTCGGCTGCCGAATTAATTTTAAATAAACCTTGAGTTAAATCATACCAATCATAATCTTTCCCTGATTTATCTTGCGTGATCGTAACTTTGCCATCAATTTTATCTTTATCAGGCACATCAACTGAATGTGATAAAAAATACATTACACCTAATAATGAGCGGGTAGAGAGAACGATTCTTTTTTTGTCATTCGAGATGCCTTGTCCTAGTGATAGCTTGTAACTATTTTGCTCATCGAGGTTCAACTTTTTTCTTACTTGTGCGACTAATTCCTCCTGTTTGTTATTGAATACTATAGTAGCTTGTTTATTTTTTTCAGTTTTTTTGTATGCGAGTTGAAATGCTCCCTTGTTTTGTAATTCACGAAATAAACTAGCGATAGATAAAAAGTCGGTATACTCTGGCGCCATTTTTGGAGTAGGACCAGAAGCTGTTGGTGCGTTAGGGATGCCATTTATGTTTTGCACGGTTAAACGCATAATTCTTTCTACGCTCCAACCTGAATTGGCTAATAATAAAATCGTTTCAAGAGATATTGGTGCCAATAATTTTTGAATAAATTCATCACCATGCAATGGGAGGTAAGTTACCGTGGGCTGTTCTGTAAAGTTCAGTTTTCCAGAAAGACCAATATTTTCTGGTGTATTTTGTTTTTTAAAGTTGGCACTTATTCCGGCTTCTGAAAACAGCTTGAATTGTGACGAAACACTATTTACTTCAAGAAAAAAAGGCGTGTCTCTGTATTTCAAGCGAACCAGATTGAGTAATAGCTGTTCATCGCTAGTACGTTGTATAGCAATGTTATAATCGTTACCACTCGCTTGAATAATATCGGGTCCGATGCTGGCACAACCGATGAGCTGAGAGATTAAAAATGTTAAAATTATTTTATCAATCATTATTTTTATATCGCGAAATAGTGAATTTTATAAGGTAAATTAGAACAATAGTAAATAGAAGAATTTCATTAATAGTTGATTGATTTTATTAAGCTTTTTTCAATTATCTTGAAATGTAGAACTAGTATAAATGATATGTCCTTGATTGAAAATTAATTTTGACTGTTTTTCAGTATCTTTCAAATCGAGCTCATGAAAATCCATAAGTGTAAAATTAAGTCTTCGATTCTTTTTTAAATGAAGTAGTCTTAAAATTTGTTAAATTCAGCCTGTTATAACTGAACTTGCAGCAACTCAATATAGTCTGCAATATCAAGTGAAGTATATACAGGGTTGATAAATTGAAGGCTTATGAAGCATTGAATTATTTTGAGCCAAATATTAAATATCGACATATAATGCAATTAACTTTTTAAAAATAGAACATACTTTTTTTTTATAGCATTAAGAATAATATGATAAATAAAATAATTTACTTTCTCTTATTTCAATTGGTCAGTATTCCCTCATTTGTATTAGCTCGTGAGGGTATGCCAGCAGCGATAGTACAGGTAGAGGATGCTATCAATATTGATATTGCTCCTGTCGTTTCGGTAACAGGAACAGTTATTGGTCGTTTTGACTCAAAAATTGCTGCAGAAGTAGAAGGCACTTTGGAAACAGTTCTCGAGGTTGGAGATCGGATAGAAATGAATGGTGTTGTTGCAAAAATTGATAATACGAAATATCTCCTTGCATTAAATCAAATTCAAACGGAAGTTAGACCTATCGAAACAATGGTTGATTTTTTTCAACGTGAAACAAATCGACTAGAAATATTGGCGAAACAGAACAACACGGCAAAAAATAAGCTTGACCAAACGCAAACTAGTCGGGATGAGTTAATAGCAAAGGTACGAATCGTTAAAGCTAAACTAGCTATAGCGAGAGATATCCTTCAAAGAGCAACCGTTCGCGCTCCATTTTCAGGAGTAGTGATTGAACGCTTTAAATCATCAGGCGAAAGAGTCAATGTTGGTGATCAGATAATTCGTATAATGGATACTGAGCGAGTTGAGGTTCAAGCTCGAATTCAGCAAGTGTCTTTCCCCCATGTAAAAAAAGCCGATAAGTTAAAGATTAAAGGTCCAGCAGGAGAGATTATCGGTGTTGTCCGAACAGTCATTCCTGTTGGTGATGATGTTTCAAGGCTTTATGAAATTAGAGTTGAATTTGATAATAATAATTGGCTAGCAGGCACAGCTGTTGAAGTAGTAATACCAGTCAAAAACAAACAAAATGTTATTGCAGTTTCGCGAGATGCTCTTGTTATTCGACAGACGGGTGTTTTCATTTACAGAATAAATAACGAAGATAAAGCAGAACTAGTTCCTATAATAATAGGCATATCTAATTCATCGCATGTTCAAGTCATCGGCAATGTGAAAGAAAATGACAAAATTGTTGTTCGTGGGAATGAAAGATTACGTCCTGGACAAGCGATAAAAATAATTTCTGGAACTGTTCGTTAATGAATATAACCCGCTTATGTTTGGCTAATCCAGTAGCCTTGCTTGTTGCGATCATATTATTAATGATCTTTGGCCTTATAAGTCTCTCACGACTGCCCATACAGCTTACCCCTGAAATAGAACAGCCAGAAATAACTATTACAACTCCATGGCGAGCGGCAGCGCCCTATGAAATCGAAGCTGAAATTATTGAACCACAGGAGAACGTTTTAAGAGGCCTACCGGGTTTGACAGAAATGAAAGCTACTTCTTATGAGGGTAGAGGAGAAATTAATTTAACTTTTGATATTAATATGGACATGCGTAGAGCCTTAGTAGAGGTGATGAATCGTTTGAATCAAGTTTCTGATTATCCAGATGATGCGGATGAGCCCTCAGTTAGTTCAGTTGGACAAGATGCCAGAGCAATAGCCTGGTTTATGATTAAAACTATTGATGGCAATCAGCAAACAGTAGAATCATATAAAAATTTTGTTGAAGAAGTTGTTCAATCACGTTTTGAGCGAATCCCTGGTGTCGCCCGTTCTGAAGTGATCGGAGGAAGTGATAAAGAGTTACGGATTACATTTGATCCTTACAAAGTCGCTAATTTAGGCATTCAATTAGATCAAATTATGCATCTTGCTGGAACTAGTAAAGATGTCTCTGGTGGTCTCTTTGATGTCGGTAAACGTCAATATAGTATACGTTTTGCAGGTAAATATGCAGCAAGCGATTTTGGCAAAATGATCTTGGAATGGAGGGATGGTCGACCTATCTACCTTCGTGATGTTGCTACCATCGAAGAGACGCTAACAGATAAAAATAGTTTCGTTTTGACCAAAGGGACACTATCGATTGCGATTAATGCTAAGCGTGAATCAGGTGTTAATGTGCTTGAGGTGATGGACGGTTTGCATAAAGCCGTCAGAGAATTGAATAGTGGTCCTTTGAAACGAAATAAATTATCATTAGAGCAGATTTATGATGAAACTATGTATATTCATCGTTCAATTGCGATGGTCAGAAATAATCTTGGTTTAGGTCTTGGACTTGCTGTAATAGTTTTATTTTTATTTTTATTGAAGTTTCCTGCCACATTAATTGTTGCCGCATCAATTCCTATTTGCTTGATTGCTAGTTTCAGTGTGATGGATCTTGCGGGCACGACAATTAACATTATTTCATTGGCTGGCCTTGCGTTTGCAATTGGAATGGTTCTCGATGCTTCTATCGTGATTCTTGAAAATATTGTGCGACTCCGTGAACGGGGTCTGTCTCCCGAAGAAGCTTCGATTCAAGGTACAAGCCAAGTCTGGGGTGCATTAATGGCTTCAACAGCAACCACAGTTGCTATATTTTTACCTGTTGTTTTCCTCCGTGATGAAGTTGGACAATTGTTTTCTGATCTTGCGATTACAATTGCCGCAGCAATTTCTTTTTCTTTACTCGTAGCAATTACGGTTATACCGACAGGTGCCAAATTATTTCTCGCCAGAAAAAAATTTGTTGATCCATATCATCGACTATGGAAAAGATTGTGTCTTTTTATAATGGAATTAACAAACACACCTTCGCGACGTGGATTTTGGGTTATTTTATTAATTACAATTCCACCTTTGATTATGTATACGTTGTGGCCAAAAGCGGATTACTTACCCGATGGAAATCGAAATCTAGCCTTCGCATTTATATTACCACCACCGGGGACTAATATTGAAACTCTAGAAAGAGAACTAGGTGAGATCGTAGCTGAAAGAATGAAAGCCCATACAGACGAGTTAAAAGAACCCTATATTAGACATTATTTCTTTGTGGCTTTTTCAAGAGGTGTGTTTATGGGAGCAAGTGCAAAATATGATGAAGATATAGATAAGCTAGTACCTTTAATAAACTCAGTCGTGCAGGGTTTCCCTGATTCTATTGCATTCGCAAAGAAAGCATCATTGTTTGGACGTATTGGATCAGGGCGGACAATAGATATGCATATTCAATCAAAAAATTTATCTGCATTAATGTCTGGAGCATTAGAAGCTTTTATCCCAATCTCTGGTTTGTATTCAAACACACGACCACGACCCGGTTTGGAACTAGCACAACCTGAGTTGAGATTACTCCCTAACGAACGTCGGATTGCTGAGGCAGGATGGGATCGCTCATCTGTTGCCGCATTCCTACAGACATTAGGTGATGGACGATTTGTGGGGGATTATTTTAATGGCGAAGAGACATTAGATATCATTTTACGTTCTAAATTATGGAGCACACCTGAAGAACTAGGAAGTATTCCTGTTATGACGAAAAATGCGGGGATCTTACCGTTGAACGAATTAGTTGATTTAGTTCGGACTGCAGGACCTGAACAAATAAGGCGTATTAATCGCCGTAGAACAGTCACGCTTGAAATATCGCCCCCTCCGACAGTCTCTCTTGAAGAAGCGCTGGATATTATAAAAACAGAAGTAGAACCAAAAGTTTTGGCAATGTTACCCGAAGATGGGGACATTCAATACGGTGGCACAGCAGATAAATTAACAACAGCACTAGAAAATATGGCTGGAAGCTTTCTGTTAGCTATAACAATCCTTTATTTATTAATGAGTGCTCTATTCAGTTCATTTAGAGATAGTTTGTTAGTTATGCTATCTATTCCTTTAGCGACTTTTGGTGGCGTTTTGGCACTTCATGTTATTAATTTGTGGAGTTTTCAAAGTATGGACCTATTGACCATGATAGGATTTATTATTTTGTTAGGTTTGGTAGTAAACAATGCTATTTTATTAGTGCATCAAGCTCGTTCTGCGGAACGAAAAGGATGCTCTAGAAAAGAAGCTGTAGAACAAGCTATTTTGTTAAGATTACGCCCAATTTTGATGAGCACGATGACTAGTATCTTTGGAATGTTACCGTTGTTATTAATACCGGGTGCTGGAACAGAATTATATCGTGGATTAGCCGGTGTCATTGTTGGCGGCATGATGGTGAGTACATTTTTCACACTAATTTTGTTGCCAAGTCTGTTACGTATTGGTGAATCTAAACATGTTGTTACGAGCTAAAAAATCATTAATACTAGAATGACTATTTTTAAAAACGAGAAACAGATACACGTATTCACAAAAGTGACTTTTTTGTTAGGACTGTTAGTGTGTTCTATTTCTAGTGTTCAAGCTGTGAGATATGTTCTAGTTGATGCAACTGATACTCTCATAGGTGAAGTAATAAGAGTTAAAGCGGATCAGAGTGAAACATTATTAGATATTGCTCGCCGCAATGGTTTTGGTTATCAGGACATGAAACTGGTTAATCCTAATATTAATATATGGTTACCTAATCATGGAGAAGAGATAACTCTCCCCGCACAATTCATTTTACCCGTCGCACCAATGGAAGGGATTGTGTTGAATGTCCCAGAAATGCGTTTATATTATTATCCACCTAAGATGAAAAATAAACCACAAGAAGTAATCACGTATCCTTTAGGTATAGGTAGGGAAGGTTGGAACACACCCTACATGAAAACAGAAATCATAGAAAAAAAAGTTAAACCAAACTGGTATCCACCTGAATCTATCAGAAAAGAGCATAACGAAGCTGGTGATTTTTTGCCTAAAATTGTCAAGGCTGGAGCTGATAATCCATTAGGAGCATTTGCCATGCGTTTAGGAAATCCTAACTACCTTATTCATGGAACCAATAAACCCTATGGTATCGGCATGAGAGTTAGCCATGGTTGTATTCGTTTATACCCGGAAGATATAGAAGCCTTATTTTCGGAAGTAACTCTTAAGACACCAGTTAATATAATTAATCAACCATACAAAATTGGTCTTAAAAATAATATTATTTATATTGAAGCTCATCCATTTTTGGATGAAGACATAGAAAAATACGAAAACAATCTTACTAGTGTTGTTGCCTTGATTATTGATGTGTCAAAGGATCAAGATTACGAACTTGATTGGACGGCTGCTTTTGATGCCATAAATAAACCTACTGGATTACCAATTGCTGTAGGAAGGCTGTTGAGATAGATTATGAAGAAGGAAGAGTAAGAAAAGTTAACACATTATCTGATGTATAAAATATTTTAATATGCAGCTTCAACCCCAACCTAAACTAGACAAAAAAAACCGTTATTCTATATGAAGTTACGATGAAGTTTAATTACTCATCAAATTAGTCCCTGATGATGCTTAATCGAAATAAATCATATCGCTGGTTTATAAAAAAGCCCTGATTTAATTCAACCAAGGCTTTTAAACGTTTATTTCATCATCGCTTTTTCAAACATACGATCAATTTTATCTGAATTTGCTGTACAACAGGCCAATGCTTCATTTGCAGTAGCTTGAGCATTCGCAGCAGCAGATGCAGCAGCAGATGCTGAGCTTTGACTTTTGGAAGCCAATTTATGAGCTTCACTAGCCTTTGACATTGCGGCTGATGCAGTAGCATTTGCTGAATCGATGCTAGCCTGCATTTGTTTCATATTTCCACAACCGGCAAGCATTACTATTGAAAATGCGATTATGCTTATTTTGATTGTTTTTGTTTTCATTGTTCGTTCTCCAGTTAAAGAATTGCTGAGGTTATTCCCCAGATAAATATATTCAATAACATAATAATGAACCATTTCAGTGTGTTAATCAATTTCAAAAAGAAAAAAAGTGAATAAATAAAAAATTATCGACCAACACCTGTCCCTGAGGATTTCATGCGCTTGTCATAATTGTCGAAGGTTAGGCTGACCAAAGCATTTTCTAATCCTGACATTGGATTATCCTTGCAATATTCACTGAGCCATTCAATGACGTCATCTTCTTTCATTTTACCCGTGATACTGTAAGTTTTTTCGGTAAATATGTTATAAGCCGTTAAAAAACCTTGTATAAAATACTTGTATTTCATGTTGCCATCTTCCACGATAGCCTTATTAAAGCCAAAGCAGGATTTTTTACCCACACCCCAAACTGCATAATTACCACTACTGTCAACAGCTAGTGAGATTGAAGGCATCAATAAAAGACTGATTAAAATTGTTAAAGATTTCATTTTTACTTCCTCGTTAATATTGTAACTATCTGATTGTTTATTATGTAAATTTATATAACAACACTTTATGAGACTACTCAATAAGCGTTTAATTCCTCTTTCAAATGATTCGTTTCTCACCATGCTTTGGGCGATACAATAATTACAATCGTCGTTATGTTAAGTTTTCTATTAAAATTAACAAGATTTTCACAAATTAAAGTTTTTATGCTCTGAGAAGAAATTAATTACTGTGAAATAGCATTTTTCGGTTTGAAAATTGATTTTTCAAAAATTTCATTTGATCTGCAAAAATTTTTCTATTTGATAATGCAAGGTATTCAGCCCAGTTTGGTATGTAGGGTATACCAAGTAAAGGCATATTCGCTAGGTTAGGTGTTCGATCGCCCTTGCGTGTATTACAATGGCGACATGCAGTTACTACATTTGACCAATGGTTTCTTCCTCCATTGGATATAGGAATAATATGATCGCGCGTTAATGAGATAGTATTAAATTTATGACCACAGTACATACATAAAAATGCATCACGCAAAAACAATTCACGATTAGTTAACGGAGGTATGGTTGGTTTATTACGTTTAATAGGAATAGAGCGTCTGACCGCGACAATTGAATTGATTTCAATGGTTGTTCGTTTACCAGTTATTCGGTTAGTCCCCGCGCGAAAAGTAAATACTCTATCTCCAGCGGTCCAAGCAATAATTTTTCTACTATATAGACTAACCGCATCTTGCCAAGGAATCCACTGAACAGGAGAACCTGCTATATCAAGTCTTAATATTAATGGGGTCATATCACTTTTTTATGGGATAGACTTTTGTATAGTGAACTACCATAACATTCTTTTCAAATTAAATTATTGTTTTATGAAAAAATTAATAAATATAAATTTTATAAATAAAAAAAACTTATGAAAGAACTCAATAAATTACTGATGAACATGAAATTATTACGTGATCCACAAAAAGGCTGTCCATGGAATAAAGTGCAAACGATTGATTCAATAAAAGCATTCACCCTTGAAGAAGCTTATGAAGT
>CAJJDJ010000141.1 GCA_905182825.1 Thiotrichaceae bacterium UBA7359 | reverse complement strand
TATAAAAACTATCGGAGTAACAGTAACTTAGCCTCTAAAGAATAGGAAAAGAGATATGTATGTTTATAACATGAAAATTAAAATTATTTAATTCATCACTTTCAGAGAAGAACTTGATAAATCACATTAAGTTATGATTTAATTTATTAACATAAATTATTTTTTATAGGTTATAACAAAATCAATCAAACTCTTCATGTTTAGCGCCCATTTTTTGAGCTAATTTATGATACCTTTGACTTGCTTCACTGTTTTGTGCAACATTTGACATGCCAAATTCATACAAAAGAGCCAAATTGTGAGCCGCAAGACCATCCCCTAACTCAACCGCTTTTTGCAATAATTCGACTGCTTTTATGCCATCAGGTTCAACGCCAGCACCAGCCTTGTAGGCTAAACCTAACATACCCAAGGCTTCTCCAATTCCTCCATCGGCCAACGGCTTCAATAAGGTTAATGCCGTTCCATAATCTTTATCCGAAAACGCCTGACTAACAATATCAATAGCTTTTTTTATTTCATCCTCTTCAGGTTTTGAATCAGACGCTGATGACATAATTCAAAGTTTCTATTACTTGTGCCGGAGTTTGTGCCCAAGCCATCGCTGCAGCATCAACCTCTTTCAATGGATGAATAATCGATTCATCATGCAGCGTGATATAAGGTTTACCTAGGGCTGCACAACAACCCGCATCAAATGCGGCATTCCACTGTTTGTATTTATCACCAAAACGAATAACTGCTATGTCGCATGCCTTGATTATATTTTTATTACGTATCGCATTGACCTTCGCTGACTTATGATCACGCCAGAAATTTTTGTCCTCAGGTCCTAAGTGATCACCAGCGGCATCACTCACTTCATGTTCAGTCACAGCTGATGTATAGCTAATATCTAAAGCTAATTTATCAGTACCTTCCATAATTTTTTCACGCCAATCTGTGTGAATCTCACCTGATAAATAAACCATCCAACTCATTGTCAAACCTCTTAGCTAAGCCAATATAAAAAAATAAAAAAGAGTCGGCCGATAAGCCGGGTTCTGTCTTGGGCAATCATTCATCTGGGATGCCTGTCGCCAAACATCTCAAGCAACCTACCCGGAAACAGTGCGGGCGGCACCATTGTTTCCCTATTTGGTCTTGCTCCAGGTGGGGTTTACCATGCCACTGTTATTGCTAACAGCGCGGTGCGCTCTTACCGCACCATTTCACCCTTACCTATCGAAACAGGCGGTGTATTTTCTGTGGCACTTTCCATCGGCTCACGCCGTCCAGATGTTATCTGGCACCTTGCCCTATGGAGCCCGGACTTTCCTCTGTTAAAATAAATCCAACAGCGACTGCCTGGCCGACTCTGGGTCATAGTTTATTATCTGATGATTTACTTGCAAGGTTTATTCTTTACAAAATATTAGCACTTCACTAGATAAATTCGTTTTATAATCCATTCATTACGATTTACGCGACCGACCTTTTTCATATTTTGGTATATCGCGTAGTCTTTGTTCCTCTTGTAATTTCTGATAACTCTTCCAACGGCGTAATTCAAGTTTACCAAATTCTAAAGCGTCCTTAATAGCACAGCCCTTCTCTGTTTGATGCTGACAATTACTAAATTTACAACAACCGAGAAACTGACTGACATCATCAAAAGTACCTTCAATCCCGGTTTCACAATCGCTTAACTGCAATTCTCTAATTCCCGGTGTGTCGATAATTAAGCCGCCATCACGCAATAAGTGTAATGAACGTGAAGTTGTCGTATGTTGACCTTTGCCATCCTCTATACTGACATCCGCTGTTGACTGATCAGAATCAGTCAAATTATTAATTAATGTGGACTTCCCAACACCAGATGATCCTACTAACGCAATGGTCTGCCCTTCAGCACATAAAGTTCTGAGGGAAAGCAAACTTGCATAATCTTTAGCATTCACACATTCGATACGAAGATTATTTTGCAATGATATAACAGACTGTTTAAATGATTCAGTATCAGCAGATAGATCTATTTTTGTCAGAACAATTACAGGACTTATCTTCGCTTGATTCGCTAAGGATAAATAACGTTCGAGGCGTGAAACATTAAAGTCTTGATCACAAGACATAACAATAAATAAAGTATCAACATTTGCAGCAATGGTTTGATCATGTATGCGTTTACCCGCTGCTTTACGTATTAATACTGTTTCTCTGTTCAGTATTCTAAGTGGCCGTTCACCCTCAGTAGGAATCAACATCCAATCGCCAACAGCAAGGTTCTTTGGTTCACTAAATACGCCTATTTCAAAGCTTTCAATTCCTTTATTGCTCCATACTATACAACGGCTACGATAGATCTGCGCTATACGAGCAAAATAGTATTGCTCATTTTCATCAGACTTAATTTGTTGTCTAAAGAACGACTTCCAACCTAGTTGAAGTAAATTAAAGATTATAAATACCTATGTAATAAAAATTTAAGATAGTGAAAAATTGATTTAATCCTAGTAGCCAACGTAAAATATTTTATACCCGTTTACAACTTTCATTCAAACAAGATTAACTCCGTCACCCAAAGCCTTCCAACATTCATCCCTCAAGTTACTGCATGGAAATTCTCTTTTAGAAGTAGTTACATTTAAGAAATTGCATAATGGTTCCCACCCTTCTGTGACCTCGAATACAAACAGGCAGTCATTCGATATAATCTGTTTAACATCGTCAATTCATTTTTGTTATTCAGAAAAGCCTATAGATTTATCATTCACGTACCCCTGAAAGTTTGTCCAGCAATATCTTTGCATCTGAGAAGACATCAGCAAGCTCTTCACCATGATGGGTATTTGGCCAATCGATTATCGAGTTATAGCCATTAAATACTTCGCCCCACTCAATAGATCGTCTATCCACCATTGCCTGTCAATAATGAAACCGTACAGAAGAGGTAAAGACTTTCTCCATATTATGAAAGAGACCAAGCCATAATTGTTCCAGTGCTATTTTTATAGACATTGTGCCGGTACGATCAAAGCCAGTGCCAATTACTAAAAGCATCCTATTAGTTATTCTGGAAGCGGTCTTGCATTATTATCTTCCACAGTCTGCATGCCACTTAATAATCGCCCTTTACCAAATTTTATTTCCTGACATATCACATCATAGATTTCACTATGAAATATCAATTGGTAGTGATTGCAACTATCTAGGTGCTCAGGCTTAAACTGCTTCATCCAATCTGAATTATCAATTTTAAATATTGCAGCAACTGAATCTTCTGTCATCAAAACATTGCCATGCACTTCTTCAGCCGTCATAGAAAATGCCTCAACCTCTAAGAGTTTCAGATGTTTTATATTATCCTCATTATCTTCATCCTCAGGATTCAAATACTCAAAACCTTTTAATATTACGCCACCATGCGACCAAATAACGCGTTCCAACCCTGGGCCTTTACCATCATGATGAAACTCTTCTTCTAATAATGTTGTTGTTTTCATTTTAAATTATTTACCTGTTCTTATTATTGTGAATTGATATTAATTATGCATATTATCATGTTATAAAATATAGAAAAACTGACAATACATATTGATCAAGCCTGTTTTTCTTTTGAGTTTATTTTTTACTAGCTTTTAGCGCCATTTGATAAACCTCATTCTTTTTCTTACCAGTTATCTTTGACGTTAGCCCTGCCGCATCTTTTGGCGAAAGTTTTTCGGAAAGTATTTGGTTGACGCGTAGCACTTCAACATCGGAGACAGATTTCTCTTGAGCACCTTCAACAATGACAACGAATTCACCTTTAATTTTAATTTCTTCATTTATCAATTTTTTGTTAACGGCGGACAAACTATCTAGCACAATTTGTTCATGCTTTTTAGTGAGCTCCCGAGCTATAGTCACCCTTCTTTCAGAACCAAATACATCTTGCATATCTTGTATCGTCTCGAGTATGCGATGTGGTGCTTCGTAGAAGACCAGTGTTCGCGACTCTGAAATCAATTGCTGCAAAAATTTTTTTCGCGCCTCTTTTTTCGCTGACAAATAGCCTTCAAAAATAAACCTATTCGTTGGCAAACCAGAGGCAGATAAAGCAGTAATAACTGCCGAAGGTCCCGGGATAGGGATAACCTTAATCCGATTATAGTATGCCGCGGTGACCAGTTTATAGCCGGGGTCATTTATTAAGGGGGTACCTGCATCTGAAATTAATGCAATAAATTTTCCATCGATTATTTGTTGTATCAACTGTGAGGTCAATTGACTCTCATTATGTTCATGATAGGCTTTTACTTTAGTTTTAATATTGAATCGCCACAGCAGGTTCTTACTGTGGCGTGTATCTTCAGCGGCAATTAAATCACATTGTTTCAATACTTCAATTGCTCGTTCAGAAATATCACTCAGATTACCAATTGGTGTTGCTACAATGTATAAAGAACCTGACAAAATTTACTCCTGAACGTTGTTTAAACTTGGGTATCGTAATTATTCTTACAATGTTACACAATATACATATGCAACTTTTAATAATTTCATTTTTTTTATTCAGTTTATTAACCGGCTGTGTAACTACCAAAGAGGCCCTAACTGAGACTCGGCTTGACCCTGAAAAAAATGCCCAAGCTTTTATGCAATCGAAAGAGTATTCTGCTGCTGCGCTTGAATTTCTAACTCTATCCGCAAAAGATAATAAAAATGAGACTCTATATCGTTTAAAAGCTGCTGAAGCCTATGTTAAAGCCGGAGATTATATTGCAGCTCAAAAAACTCTAAATGACATAAATGTTGGAGATAATGGTTCATTTCAGAGTATTAGGCTGAAAATTCTGAGCGCCCGCCTCAAGTTAGAACTTGGACAACCAAACATTGCATTGGTCCTACTTAATGAAGTGTCCGAGCAAGATCTTCCACAAAGCTTGAAAGTCGTCTTTCATGAGATTCGTGCTGAAGCTTATCTAGCCCATGGAGAATACATCAAAGCAGCATCAGAGCGATTATTCTTATCGATCTACCTGAACACACCTACCGAGATCGACCAAAATAATTGGTCGCTTTGGGACGTGCTTGAAGCCATACCTATATCAGACATTGATGATTTGCGAATTATTGCTCCTGAAGAATTAATCAGTTGGTTTGAACTGGCGTCACTCTATCAAACGTATCGATATCAACCAAACAAATTAAATAATGTGATTAATGGCTGGACACAACGTTATCCTGGTCATTCGGCATATCCGTCTATAATCGAAAAACTGATTGAAAAGAGCATTCAATTTGTTAAACGACCAAGCAAAATTGGTTTGCTCTTACCTTTGTCTGGCAAGTTTAAAAAATCATCAACAGCCATACGTGACGGGTTTTTAGCTGCCTGGTACATGAATAACCAGGAAAAATCGAATATTAAAATTTATGACACAAATTCCTTGAACATTCTTGAAGTCTATCAGCAAGCATTGAGCGATAATATTGATTATGTCGTAGGTCCACTAGAAAAAGAAGCCGTCAACCAATTGGCCAGTCTAGATGAGCTGCCTATCCGCATATTAGCACTTAATCGTCAAAAAAATAACGAAGAAAAAAATAATGACAAACTAGTTCAGTTCGGTCTGTCACCTGAGGACGAGGCTACACAAGTTGCTGAAATTGCGATGTCTGATGGCCATAAATTAGCATTAGTAATGAGCCCCAGTAACTCTTGGGGTGACCGTATAGCAAAAGCATTCATGTCTCGTTGGATCGAGCTTGGCGGGGAAATATTAGAGCACGCTATATTTCAAAGCAATTCTCAAGACTTTAGTTCACCTGTCAAGGAGCTTTTAAATATCGACAGTAGTGAAAAACGTGGTCGGGATCTACGAAATAAGCTCAATATAAAAATACATAATGTTGAGCGACGTAGGGAAGATGCTGACTTTATCTTCACTGCGGCTGTGTCCGGTGATGCTCATCAACTTTTTCCACAATTTCGTTTTCATCGCGCTGATGATTTACCTGTTTATTCAACTTCGCATATTTTCACAGGTATTTTTGATGAAGCCAGAGATATCGATTTAAATGATATTATGTTTATTGATATGCCTTGGATACTGGATACATCGCGTCAACTTTCTATCATTCAGGATGCACTCAATCGCAATTGGTCACAGCAATCATCTCAATACAGACGTTTGTACGCATTCGGCATAGATGCATATCATTTAATACCGGAAATTAACCGCCTGCGTACTGAAAAAGATGCTTTCCTGGTTGGAGAAACAGGGGACTTAAGCATTACACCAAATAATATTATAAAACGTAAACTACGACGCGCTCAATTTTTTGAAGGAAAACCAGTATTGATGAATTAATTGTCAAAAACACACTAATGTTATCGGTCATTCATCCAGAAATGAGGATTAATTAGCTATCGTTAAAAAAATTGAATAACACCAATCTTGAGAAATCACCGTACTTGTCAATACCATGGTGAACTTATAGGCATAATTACAGAGCTTGATAAGCTCGTAATCAAGTGGACTAAAAATGCATTTCAGGCATAATGACGTCGATTTTTAGATAATGAAATAACTCTAATGGATGCTGTCCAACGTGTAATAAACAACTTCAATGAAAGTATTCAGGTAAAAACTGATGCTGTTAAAAATTTAGCGCCCATTATCGCAGATGCCGCGTCTGCGATAACAGGTGCATTGTTGAATGAACACAAAATAATGGCTTGCGGTAATGGTGGCTCTGCTGCCGACGCACAGCATTTTTCTGCAGAAATGTTGAATCGCTTTGAAATGGAACGACCTGGTTTACCTGCGATTGCTCTCACCACAGATTCTTCGACCCTGACGTCTATTGCAAACGACTATCAATTTGCTGAAATCTATTCAAAGCAAATCCGAGCACTGGGCCAAGAGAATGATGTTTTACTTGCTATCAGTACCAGCGGTGAGTCACACAATATTATTCATGCTGTCGACGCCGCCCATGATAGAAATATGGTTGTTATTGCTTTGACTGGTAGAGAGGGTGGCCAATTAGCTGATTTAATGAATGGCAATGATTTTGAAATACGCGTACCAACATGGTCAACAGCTCGAATACAGGAAGTTCATATTATGATAATCCATTCTCTTTGCGATCTCGTGGACCAACAATTACTCGGACAAGACGAATAAAATGAAATATATTAAATTGTTATATTTATTAATCCTATTTTTTTTAATATCTTATGTTTCCGGTTGTGCTCTTGTCGCAGTTGGTAGCGTTGCAACGGCTACTTCAGTCTCCGTTGATAGAAGAACACCCGGCACTCAGATAGAAGACCAGACAATCGAGATAAAGGCAGGTCAGGCACTCAACAATCATCCTGAATTAAATGAACAAGCACATTGGAATGTGATTAGTTATAACACTGTGGTATTGCTTACAGGCGAAACACCAACTAATGCCTTGCGTCAAAAAGCATTAGAATTAGTTAAATCGATCGATAAAGTAACTCATGTCTATAATGAAATTACTATTGCCGCCCCAAGCTCCATGGTCTCGCGAACGAGTGACTCATATATTACTACCAAAGTAAAAACACAAATGTTCGCCAACAAAAATTTAATCGGGATTGAAATAAAAGTTGCTACCGATAAAGGTGTCGTTTATCTGATGGGTATTGTGAGTCGTGCTGAATCAGAAATAGCCACCGAGATTGCCAGACAAACGGGCGGCGCACAGAAAGTTGTGAAATTATTTCAATATATAGACTAGTTATTTAGTCTATGAAAAATAATATATACCTATAACTTTTTTCAAAGAGAAGAGATGATGTTTAAGATAATCTTCTTCGTCGTTTTGTTGGAAAGTCATAGATTGTGACACCAACTTAAGACAAAGAAATATTTTTAAACCACTATTAGTATCAAGCTATAATGCTCACCAAAGTCCACATGCATTACTTGGCAAACGTTGATATTTTTTTTGAATACCAACGATTTTATACAGGTAGCATAATGAAGAGCATCATGAGAACTGGTACTTCTTAATAAAGAAATGTTAGTTGGATTAATTATCGCATCAGTTTTAGTGACGTTGCGTTAGTTTGAATCATGTAGCCTAAGTCAATTAACTAATGTTCAAAAAAATCTGAACAACAAAGAATCGCATTGAGTAAAATAATAAATTTAATCCACGTCAGAAAGTATTATGTTTAATCATTCAGAAACCTTAAAAAATTCATTATTGCATGCATTAAAAAATAAAAGCCCAACCTATCAACCTAGAACTCGATATATAGATGCCAACAAAGAACCTATCCATATCAATCGTCTTATACTTGAGGACTCTCCTTACCTATTACAACACGCGCATAATCCTATCGACTGGTTCACATGGGGCAATGAGGCATTTGCAAAAGCCAAAATAGAAAACAAACCAATATTTTTGTCCATAGGCTATTCAACCTGTCATTGGTGTCATGTTATGGAAGAAGAAAGTTTTGATGATGAAGAAGTTGCAAAAAAAATGAATGACTTTTTTGTCTGCATCAAGGTGGATCGAGAATGTCACCCTGATATTGACACCTATTACATGACTGCGCTGATGATAATGCAGGGTCATGGTGGATGGCCAATGAGCAGTTTCTTGACACCTGAAGGAAAACCTTTTTTTTGTGGCACTTACTATCAACCAACTCAGTTTATTACATTAATTAGACATGTCAATGATGTCTGGAATAAACAGTCTACTACAATTTTGGAACAGGCCAACTCAATAACCACACAAGTCGCTACAGCGATGAAAACTCAAAAATCGCTTAATGAAATTGGCACTAATATCATCGATATCACCGCGCAATCTATAATGAATCATTATGATAAAGACAATGGAGGTTTTGGCCAAGCACCAAAATTTCCGAATGAATCCTACCTTTATTTCTTACTTGAATACGCTATCTTGTCAGGCAAAGAAGATAATTTGAATGCTGCTATTAAAACATTACATACCCAAAGTTGTGGTGGAATCTATGACCAAATCGCTGGGGGCTTCCATCGATATTCAACAGATCAAAATTGGTTGATTCCACATTTTGAAAAAATGCTCTATAACCAGGCAAACCTCTCTTTTGTCTTCGCACAAGCTTACACAATAACAGGTGCGAAAGATTTCAAACGCGTTGCTTGTGAAATATTGGATTACGTTAGTCATGAAATGACAAATCAAGATGGAAGCTTTTACTCTGCCACTGATGCTGATAGTGAAGGTGAAGAAGGCCTTTTCTTTACTTGGAATAAAAAAGAGATTGAAGCATTATTGAAAGATGACGCTGAAGAATTCATCAAGCTGTATCAAGTTACGGCAGCTGGTAATTTTGAAAGAAAAAATATTCTTAATTTAAATAAGCCTTTACAAGATTATGCCAATGAAAATAATATAGATTATGATGAATTAGTCAGTCGGCTAAAAGTTAACAAAAAAATATTATGGAAAGCGAGAAATAAACGTACTCCACCACTGTGCGATGACAAAGTTATTACTGCTTGGAACGCAATGATTATAAAATCATTCGCCTATGTTGGGCAGCAGCTAAACAGAAAAGATTATATCAAAATCGCCATCAGAGCTGCTAATACTCTTTTAGAGAAAAATAAAACTGAAGCCGGACAACTAAGTCGCTCAAGTCTGAACGGTCAAGCCTCTATCCCTGCCTTACAAGAAGACTATGCGTATTTAGCGGAAGCTCTATTACAAATTTATGACGCCACTCAAGATAATCAATGGCTCGATCATGCGGTAAATCTATCTGATTATATGATTGAATCTTTCTGGGACAAAAAAGAAGGTGGTTTCTTCATGGTCAGTCAAAGCAGTGACAGTTTACTGCCTACATCACCAAAAGAAATCAATGATAACGCTACCTCTTCCGGCAACTCGGTTGCGTTAAGAACATTACAACGACTAGCAAGACGCACTGGCGATAGACAATATTATTCAACAGCCCAACAATTGATCATGGTCTATTCGCATGACATCACGCAACGCCCTTATATCTGCAGTTATTTAATGTGTGGAATGTTGGAGATGTTTGTTGGGGAGCAATCTCATCAACAATGGTGTGCTAATGGCAATCTTCATATTTCAGGCATATGCAGTAAAATTAAAGAGAACTATAAATTGGTACTAACCATTACTATTGCTGAAAAATGGCATCTCAATCAAATACAAGATGAATTTAACCTTGCCGTACCGGTATCTGTTCAAGCCATCAAAGGTTGGACAATCGACCATATACTTTATCCTGCATTCATTACTAAAATAGTTAGATTTAAAAAAGAACCCGTAAATATTTTTGAAGGTACGATCCAGATTATTGCAAATTTATCGAATGATAGTAACGAGATTACTTTCCCCAAGAATTTACTAAAATTAAAGCTAGGACTTCAGGCCTGCGATGAACAGACATGTCTGGCCTCCGAGAACGTGAGCTGTGTTATACCTATCTTAGAATAAAGAAAAGTTAGCTTAAGCTGGCATCAACCCTATCAATCTATTTAATTTTTGTGGTAAATCTCTCAAATCAAGACCTGTTTTATTGAAACATATATCCGCGCGGGTTTCTAATTCTATTGTTTCAGGCAACCTGGAATTTGATGCGAAGAGTATTACGTTGAAGTGATCAGGAACTTCTAGCAAAGAGATGTTGTCAAAATAATTCTTCATCAGTGATAAGATATTAAGCATATCATCTTCAGTCTTTGGTAAAAGATTAATCGCTAATACACCTTCATCATTAAGGCAGTTTCCCATGCTTTTATAAAAGCCATCGCTATATAAACAGGTAGGATGTTCTTCATCATTAAAAATATCACATAAGATAATGTCATAATATTTTTTTTCATTGGTTAAGAATACTTCTGCAGGGGTATTAATTATTTGAAACCCGTCTTCTATAAAGAAAAACTCTTTAGCTAATTGAATTACTAGTTCAGTTTTCTCAATTGATGTTGTCACTATGTCTGGCAATTTATCGATGCAAAACCTTTCGATTGAACCGCAACCAAAACCTAAATTTAGCAACTGTCTTGGTTTCGAAAAAAATAATAACGTTGCCAGTAAAGCTTGTATATTTGGCAATAAAATATGACTTGGTAAGTCCACATCCATCAACCCTTGAATTGAGTCACCTCCAATCTGTAGCCAACGATAGTTTTCAAACTCACAAACCTCTATTAATTGGTCTCGAGCAAATTCGGCATGCAGAATCTGACTTTGTTCTGGTGCTAAATTATATATTTTTTCGAGTAGTGTCATCTTCAGTTTTCAGCATAATGATATAGACTTGCATTAAATTACCCAAATGCAATTACGACTGATAATATTCGTCTTCTTCATTTGTGTAAATAAGGTATAGGTAGTAAATGTGTCAAAGTTTGTAATTGGTCAACGCTGTGTCAGTCACACTGAGACAGAACTAGGTTTAGGCACAATTGTTGCTGTTGAAGGTCGTCACATTACTATTAGTTTTCCTGCTGTCGGCGAGGACCGACTCTATGCCGTTCAGACTGCACCGCTTACTCGCATCGAGTATAAATCAGGTGAAACTATCCATACCAAAGATAATCGTACCTTTCGGGTACTCAAAATAAGACTGCATGAAGGTAGATTAATTTATCATGTCAAAGATTCCGAAGGAAAAAAACATGATATAGATGAGCTTGATTTAAACAGCTTTGTCGAACTCACATCCCCAAAACAACGCTTAACCAGTGGGCAATTCGATAATATCAAGTCCTATCAGCTACGATGTGAGACATTATTGTTGTTGAACAGACTTCAACAATCACCCGTCAAAGGTCTGCTAGGTTCGCGTACAAACCTGTTACCACATCAAACTTATATAGCACACGAAGTCGCAAAAAGATTTGCACCGCGTGTCTTACTGGCCGATGAAGTCGGTCTCGGCAAGACTATAGAAGCTGGGATGATCCTGCACTATCAGCTCTATACAGGTCTGGCAAGTCGCGTACTAATCGTCGTGCCTAATACCTTGACACATCAATGGTTAGTAGAAATGCTTCGCCGTTTTAATCTACGCTTTGCCTTGTTTAATAATGACCGATTACTTGCTTTACGCGAAGAAGAAGGCAACCCATTCGAAAGTGAACAATTAATCATTTGTAGTCTCGACAACCTAACCCATGATTCGAGGCTATTCAATGATGCACTGAGCGCAGATTGGGACATGGTCGTTGTGGATGAAGCACATCACTTACATTGGAGTGAAGGTGATGAGGGTCACGATTATCGTTGTATTGAAGCATTAGCAGAACAATGCTATGGATTATTACTACTGACCGCGACGCCAGAACAAGTCGGTGCTGCAAGTCATTTTGCACGTCTACGGCTGCTCGACCCCGCGCGATTTCATGACCTCGATAGCTTCATGCAGGAAGAACAAGGTTATAAACAACTAAGTGAAACCGTTAAAGTTTTGCTAGATCAGCAAGATAAACCTTTAAATGACAACATATTGAGTATATTACAAACATATCTAGAGGATGAAACACCAAACAATAACGAGCCTGATGTCGAAGAACGCGAGAAAATTGTCAGCAAACTCCTCGATCGTCATGGTACAGGTCGTGTCTTCTTACGGAATACGCGCAGGGCTATAAAGGGTTTTCCAGAAAGAACCTTGCATGCCATGCCGCTAGCCTATCCTGATATATATTCAACCCTTTCAGGGAAAAAAAATCTGTTTCCTGAACTAGAGATAAAAAACGAAGATTGGCTAAAGCAAGACCCACGCGTTCAGTACTTAATCACGCTCTTAGTAAAGTTAAAATCTGAAAAAGTATTGGTTATATGCGCTAATGCAAAGACGGCAACATGCCTCGAGAGATACTTACAACTTAAAATAGGTATCCGCTGCGCGGCGTTTTACGAAGGACTTAGTATTATTGAACGTGACCGAGCAGCGGCCTACTTCGCTGAGACAGAGGGTGGTGCACAAATACTCGTCTGTTCCGAAATCGGCAGTGAGGGCCGAAACTTCCAGTTTGCCCATCATCTCGTGTTATTCGATCTTCCATTGAATCCGGATCTATTGGAGCAACGTATAGGTCGTCTGGATCGTATCGGTCAAACAGAAATAATTAATATACACGTGCCTTATATTGAGCATTCAGCACAGGAGGTCCTCTTCAATTGGTACAACAACGGTCTCAATATTTTTATAGAAAATTGTGCCGCGGCTTATTCCATCTATGAAAAATTTGAGAAACCACTAAATGCCGCTTTAGATAAACCCAATACTGATATCACGACATTGTTAGACGATACCAAAACGCATACCAATAACGTAAAACAAGCCATGCATGATGGTAGAGATCGACTCGTAGAGTTGAATTCTTGTCGCAAAGATATCGCTGAAAAAATAATTAAATCTATCAGCGAAGAAGAGAATCCAAAAGTTTTGATGGACTATATGGAAAACATGTTCGATGCCTACGGCGTTGATCATGAAGAACATTCCGAAAACACTTGGATACTGCATCCTAGCGACCATATGCGCACCGGTTACTTTCCGGGACTTAACGACGAAAGCATTACTATTACTTTCGACCGTAACAAAGCACTCAGCCGTGAGGACTGGTCCTTTGTCAGTTGGGAGCATCCCATGGTCGCCGAAGCTATCGAGATGTTATTAACCAGTGAAATCGGCAATGCCCATATAACTAGTATTAAAGTGGAAAGTGTCGAATCCGGCACCATCATGTTAGAGACATTCTCTAGCATCAGCGCCATCGCACCAAAAAAACTACAAGTCGATCGTTTTTTGCCGATTACTCCTTTACGCACACTAATTAGTAAAGATAAAAAAAACTATGCGAAACTATTAAGCCACGACAAACTCAACACACTCGGTCAAGAGATAGAACGCCAAACCGCACAAGAAATTATCAAACAGATCAAACCAGAAATAGAAACCATGACTGATTTCGCTATGAGATTCACAGATTCAAGAACTCCCGAAGTCCGTACAGAAGCAAAGCATCGCGTTTATAAATTACTTGGTGCAGAGATAGCTCGCCTAAAACACCTTCAAAAGAAAAATAAAACAATCAGACAAGAAGAAATAGAGTTCATGGATGGTCAGATTCATGCCTGCATAGAAGCAATCAACCATGCGAAATACGAGCTACAGGCAGTACGATTAATAATCGTTCAGTAGTCCTATACTTTACTATTATAATTCTCTCAAGTTTGGACAGGCCTGGAATGAACGTGAATGTGTTTATGCTGAGGTTGCATGAACTTTTCTTACCATAACTATTAATTTCCTTCATTAATATAGAAAATTTTCATCAATACGGTTGTAAATAATGAGGAAAATTACTTAATCAACTTCAAATGCGATCGATCCTTCTTCTTCTCTTTTCTATTCTCAACTCGTTGCTCTATGTCAGAATTAAAAACAGTATCATCAGCATCTGTGACTTCTTCATTTTCTTCTGGAAAAACCATCCCTCGACCATTCTCCTTAGCATAGATAGCTAAAACAGCATGATTCGGAAAATAAACATTCATACTTTTTCCAGAGAAACGAGCCTTGAAGCTAATATAATCCTTACTAAGATCCAGATCACACGCGGCACTTGCAGAAATATTTAAAACAATTTTACCATCTTCAATAAAATCACGTGGAATATCCATATCTCCCACATTCGCATCGATTAAGACGTATGGTGTTAATTGATTATCATTAATCCAATCATACAAAGCACGCAGCAGGTAAGGTTTATTTGAGTTCATAACTTAATACCTATTCAGGCTTCTTCCTGAGGGAAGATTATGTTGCGTTATATTCGCCTTCGATTACGGACAAGCTACTTTTAAATGCTTCACGTTCAAACAGATGATCGGCATATTGTTGTAAAGGTTTGCCTGACATGGGAAGTTTGATGCCATATTCGTTTAGTCGCAACAACAAAGGCGCTATACAACAATCAACAAGTGAATATTCTTCAGACATGAAATAAGGCATTTGCGCAAACGCAGGCGCAATTGAAGTGAGATTATCACGTAGTACTTTCTTGGCGTTGGCTGCGACTATTTCATTATCGCTGTCTAGCTCTGCAACTACTGAATACAAATCGCGCATGACGCGATATCGTAATTGTCGGTTGCTTGCGCGATTGACAGGATCGACTGGCATCAATGGTGGATGTGGAAAACGTTCGTCCAGATATTCCATAATGATATGCGCATCATAAAGTACCAGATCGCGATCTATTAGGGTCAAAATTGAATTATACGGGTTTAGCTCATTCAACTCTTCAGGCCTGTCGTCATCATCTATAAAGTTGATCTCAACATTGACATCCTTTTCAGCTAAAACGATGCGAACAGCATGCCCAATCGGACTAATACTGTCTGAATATAAAACCATTAATGAGCGACGATTGGCGACACTTGCCATACTATTTACTCTCCAGCCATGTTCGAAAGCGCGAGATTATACACCAGATTTAAAAATAATGGTGTTAGGTTTCGAACTTAATGAATATCACGCCAATATTCTTTCTTCAACATGTAGGCAATTATCATAAAAACAAATAGATACATCAGAACCCAGAAACCAATCTTACCGCGCTTCAACTTAATTGGTTCTCCCAGATATACCATGAAATTCACTAAATCACGTATTGTTTGGTCGTACACTTCTTCACTCTGTATCCCCGGTGTAATAATTTCTAAATCATCATACGTCGAACTGTGATTCACGCCATCATCTGATTTTATAAGAGATAATTGCTGTGAACCTTGCAATTCCCAAAGCACATGCGGCATGCCGACATCCTTAAACGTCAAATTGTTAACACCAAATGGACGTGATTTATCCACATAGAATGTCTTGAAGTAACTATAAAGCCAATCTGCCCCACGAGCACGTGCAATAACCGATAAATCAGGTGGAGAAACTCCAAAAAAACTCAAAGAATCAGAGTTAGTCATGGCAATAGTCATGGTTTCACCAACTTTATCTGTACCAAACATGAAGTTAGATTTTAAAACATCTTCACTGATACCAAGATCCTTACCCATCCTGTTATAACGCATATATGCTGCAGCATGACAACTTAAGCAATAATTGACGAAAGTTCTAGCTCCACGTTGTAATGATTCTTGATTGGAAAGGTCAACCTCCATATGCATTAATTTTGCTCCACTTGCTGCGGAAGCATTTACTGAGAGCACTATCAAGCAAATGAACATTAACTTATACAAGAGTCTATTCTTTGGCATTAGTTTCTCACTCTATCTGGTACCGACTTATCGTTATCGATAGCAGTGTAAAATGGCATCAATAAAAAAAATGCAAAATAAACAAGTGAAAAGAAACGCGCCATCCAGGTAAATAATGGTGTTACTGGTTGCATTCCTAACCAGCCTAACACTAGAAAACTAATTATAAACAAGGTTAAAGCACAACGGAAGTTCCATCCACGGTAACGTGTTGATCTCACTGGGCTTCTATCCAGCCAAGGCAATAAGAGGAATATATTAGTCGCCAAGCCCATTGCTATTACACCGCCGAGTTGATCAGGTACCGCGCGTAAAATCGCGTAAAACGGGGTGAAGTACCATACTGGAGCTATATGTTCAGGCGTCTTAAGCGGATCCGCAGGTATAAAGTTGGCATGCTCTAAAAAATAACCATTCATCTCTGGCATAAAAAAAACAACACCAAAAAAGAAAAATAAAAATACTGTTGCACCAAAGATATCTTTAACTGTGTAGTATGGATGAAAAGGAATACCGTCCACTGGTATGCCTTCAGAGTTTTTATTCTTTTTGATATCTATACCGTCAGGATTATTAGAACCAACCTCATGCAACGCAAGAATGTGGGCTCCAATTAGTGCAAAAATCAGTAACGGAAAAGCGATCACGTGTAATGAAAAGAAACGATTTAAAGTAACATCAGAAACAACAAAATCACCGCGTATCCATAATGAGAGCTCATCACCGATAATAGGCAAAGCTCCAAATAAGGAAATGATTACCTGTGCCCCCCAATATGACATTTGACCCCAAGGTAATAAATAACCAAAGAATGCCTCACCCATGAGCACTAGATAGAGACCCATACCTGTCAGCCAGAGAAGTTCACGTGGTTTCTTATAGGAACCATACAATAAGGCACGGAACATATGCAGATAGATAACGATGAAAAATGCTGAAGCACCCGTCGAATGCATATAACGAATGAGCCAACCCCAGCTAACGTCACGCATAATGTATTCAACAGAAGCAAATGCATCCGCGGCTGATGGTTTATAATTCATCGTCAACCAAATACCAGTCAAGATCTGAATAGCAAAGACGAGTATTGCGAAAGCACCGAAGTAATACCAGATATTAAAATTCTTTGGCGCATAATATTTAGCAAGATGCTCATTCCAATTCTTCGTCAACGGAAAGCGGTCATCGACCCAATCACGCAAGTCTGTTAATCCATCAATGATATTTTTTTCTATATTGGCCATTATGCAGCCTCACTGTCATCACCGATAAGCAACTGGCTCGGTGTAATAAATTTATAAGGTGGAATAACAAGATTAGTCGGTGCTGGAACACCTTTAAATACACGTCCAGCCAAATCAAAGCGTGAACCATGACAAGGGCAGAAAAAACCTCCTTTCCAGTCGACAACGGGACTATTATCACCATCTTTTAGAACGAAACTGGGTGAACAACCTAAATGCGTACAAATACCAATAACAACCAAATATTCATCTTCGCGGGCACGAAATTCATTCATAGCATATTCAGGCTGCGAGCTTGCCTGCGATGTCGGATCACTGACGGCTTCATTCTGCGAAGCAATATCATCAAGCATCTCTTTTGTACGTCGTAGAATCCATACTGGCTTGCCCTGCCATTTCTTAATCATGCGCTCACCCGGCTTTAGTTCACTTATATCAACCTCAACCGGAGCACCAATTGCCTTAGTTTTCTCACTTGGAGTCATAGTTGCAATAAATGGTACAGCTCCAGCGGCTGCCCCTGCCCCACCAACCACAGTAGCGGCAGCAGTCAAAAATCTTCGTCGACCCTTGTCGACATTACTATTGTCCATTATTTCCCCTTGCATATCTGAAAGATGAATATCAGAATAATTAAATACAAATGCCACATGATAGATGAAAGTGATTAGTGGATAAACAAATGATTATCTATAATAACAGCAATCATTGATGTTAATGCTGCGATATTCCACACACGGGCTTATTATTGCATTCGTTTTTTTAATAGTATTATCAGACTATTTGGAATCAATTATGTTCTTCGTAAGTCGTCATATAAACCATCTCAGTTGTTATTGATTTTTATGGCAGCAAATTATATCAGGAAAAGTGCATTTCTTATTTCAATATCCTTTCAATTCCAACATTTCTTTGGACACTTTTCCAACAAACCTAAACAACGCCAAAACACCTCGATAGATCACGCCCCCAGAATGGATATTTCTAGCTATGTATTAGATCAATTACATCTTGGTCGAGATTCCAGTAAGATTCTATTTAAATTAAATATTAGAGCCCAAAGTCAAATATAAATAATTTGGCTTGATATAGGTCTTGATTTAGCTGTTATCAATATTCCATTATACAACCTACCCATGCTCTCTGATGCTAATTCATTTATACTGTAGTGTATTGAGTATTCTTCTTTCTATTTGCAAGACTCATAATTTTGAATCCAACTGTGTCTTTAGGTATTGTCAGTCTAATAAATAGATGTTGGCGGGAAGTTTGATTTTTTAATAACTCTGTTCAAGCCAGTACTTAATATCAATCTAGAGAGTTTGAAAGGTTTGTTT
>CAJJDJ010000140.1 GCA_905182825.1 Thiotrichaceae bacterium UBA7359 | reverse complement strand
TATTGATTTAGATAGCATTCGAACTTCGTTAAATAATTCAGAATTTAAAGATGCCATTATTCAGTACTTTGGTTCTGCTAGTGATGTCTTAATACGAATTCCACCGAGCGAAGGATTAAATAACGCTGATATCAGTAATAAAATAATGGGCTTATTGAAGGATGCAGGCGCAAATATACAAATGCGCCGAATTGAGTTTGTTGGTCCACAGGTAGGCGAAGAACTTAAAGACGATGGTGGCTTAGCCATGATCTATGCGTTGATGGGTGTCTTCATTTATGTCGCACTGCGCTTTCAAAGACGTTTTGCTGTAGGTGCAATTGCAGCACTTGTGCATGATGTAGTGATTACCTTAGGTATTTTTTCAATAACACACTTTGATTTTGACTTGACGGTGCTTGCGGCAATACTTGCTGTGATTGGTTATTCCTTGAACGATACTATTGTCGTGTTTGATCGTGTTCGTGAAAATTTTCATAAAGTTCGAGAGGCAACATCAGTAGAAATATTTAACGTTTCACTAAACCAAACGTTGAGCAGAACTTTAGTGACTTCATTAACAACATTATTAGTTTTATCTGCGTTGTTCGTTCTTGGTGGTGAAATAATTCATAGCTTTGCCACTGCTTTGATCATTGGTGTGTTGATAGGCACCTACTCATCTATCTTTGTCGCTAGTCCAGTTACTCTCGCTCTGGGCATTACAAAAGAAGACTTGATGCCGGTTCAAAAAGAAGGTGCTGACTTGGATACCATGCCCTAAGTGGCTTCTCATGGATAACCTTTTATCCTTTTGTGTTGTTAATATGTGATCTATTTCTCATCTATCAAATATAAACTTAGAATCTCGGCTTAGTGTCTCAACCATTAACCATCATTGCTGATAGACAAATACTTCTTGCTGAAGAAATCTTTTCAAGATTTGGTAGGGTGGAATTAATCGATGGTCGTTTTCTTGATAAATCTACTGTCAAGAATGCAGATGTATTGTTAGTAAGATCGGTAACTAAAGTTGATTTTTCTCTTTTAAAGAATTCTAAAATTGGTTTTATTGGGTCTGCAACAAGTGGTATTGATCATATTGACACGGATTATCTTAAAAAAAATAATATTATTTTTGCCCATACTCCAGGTAGTAATGCTCGTTCGGTTGCAGAATATGTTCTAAGTAGTTTATTTGCGATCGCTGAATATGATAATTTTGATATAAGTAAAAAAACTGTAGGCATCATTGGCTATGGGCAGGTTGGTTCTAGGGTGAAATATTTTTTGGAATCAATAGGTATAAAATGCTTGGTAAATGATCCCCCATTAGCAGAACAAGAATCAATAGAATCTTATCATGAACTTGAAAAGATTTTGAAAGCAGACATTATTACAGTACATGTCCCACTAACAACAGGTGGTCAATACCCAACTAGTCAATTAATTAATGAATCATTTCTAGATAAGTTAAAATCAAATGTGGTTCTGATTAATACCTCACGTGGAGAAGTAGTTGATGAATCTGCATTATTATCATTCAAAGCGACTAATCCAGATGTTACATTGATTCTCGATGTATGGTGCAATGAACCAGAAATAAATATCAACTTATTAAAGCAATGCTTTATTGGAACACCGCATATTGCTGGTTATAGCTATGATGGCAAACTTAAGGCAACTAAAATTCTTGCAAAAGCTTTGTCCAAGCACACAAAAAATATGTCGAACAATGTGGATGTTTACAGTCTTGAGTCAATAAATAACACTATCGAGTGTGATGATGATGCTGCAGTTCAGTTAGCAGTAATGCAGGCATATGATGTCAGAAGTGATGCTGTAGCACTTAGAGAACTGATAAGTATGCCGACTATTGAACATGGAATTTATTTTGATAATTTAAGAAAGAACTATCCAATAAGACGTGAGTTTACGAATAAAAAAATCAATACAAAAAAAATGAATAAAGCGATGAGACAATGTTTGTCAGAATTAGGATTTAAAACAGGTCCAACATGAAGAAACTTGGCATTTTAGTTTCCGGCCGTGGCAGTAACATGATGGCTATAGAGCATGCTTGTAAGCACGGTGAATTATCAGCCAATATTGAACTTGTAATTAGTAATAATAAGAATTCATTAGCGTTAGCATTAGCTCAAGAAAAAAACATTAAAACGGCTTGTATAGATTCAAGTATCTATCCTGATTCAGATGCATCAGATAAGGCGATGGTTGAGGCATTAGACGAACATGATATTGATTTTGTCTTATTAGCCGGATTCATGAAAAAGGTTGGTCCGAGAGTACTCTCGCGTTATAAGCATAAAGTTATTAATATTCATCCATCTTTATTGCCAAAATTTGGTGGAAAAGGTATGTTCGGAATTAACATCCATACTGCTGTTCTGGCTGCTGGCGAAATAGAAAGTGGTGTAACTATTCACTTAGTAAATGGAGAATATGATGAGGGTGCAGTCTTGACACAACAAACTGTATCTATTGCCTTAGATGAGACACCGGAGTCACTAGCAGCCAAAGTTTTAAAAGTTGAACATGTCTTGTTTTCAAAAACGATACAAAAAATAATAGATGGCATTATTTTATTGCCCTCAGATTAAAGATATGGAAATATTAAATATGTGTATGTTGCATATAATTTTGAGAATTGGAAACCTTGTCGTTAGAAAGGCAGGACCTATGGAAGTTGAAGAGACGGTTATTGTCTTTGCCGAAGACCTAGATAGCTATAAGATGAAACTGCTTGAAGAATAATAATAAATTGAATTACTGAAGGGTCTACTCAAAATTGAAGACAGTATCTAAAATCAGTATCCATAAAACCTAAAAAAATAAACGTTATTCATATGATCACTCTAATCAAATCGGCATATTCAACTTTTGTATTAAAACAACCTGTGTTGGTCTGTTTAATAATGGCAATATTACTTGGTTTTTTTGCCATGCAAACAAAGGATTTCAAGCTTGATGCGTCGGCAGATTCCTTGTTGTTGGAGGATGACAAGGATTTAAAGTTATTTCGTGAAACATTGGACCGGTATGCAACTAAGGATTTTTTGTTTGTAACTTTTTCACCAAAGGAAGATCTGTTTTCCGAATCTTCATTGGATGTAATAACTCAAATTCGTGATGATTTCCGAACGCTGGAGCCGGTTGAATCAGTAATTAGTTTAGTCGATGTGCCATTGGTTAAACAGATAGAGGGAGAGTTATCCGATGTTGCTGATAACCTCCGAACGATAGAGGGCGGTGGTCTTGATATCGAGAAAGTTAAACAAGAGTTACTTAATAGCCCTATTTATAAAGAATTGATAATTAGTGAAGACGGGCAAACAACAGCTATTCAAATTAATTTAAAAGACAGCCCGGAATTTCGCAATTTACAACGTGAACGTAATGAGCTGTTGATGAAAGCTAATACTCACGAACTTAATGAAATAGAACAAGCAAGGTTGGATGATATATTAATTGAGTACACAACACAGAAAAATGTGATCGATAAAGTTAACCATGACAACATCATAGACGTAAGAAAAATAATTTCAAAATATCAACAGTTTGGGACTCTGCATATGGGCGGTGTCACCATGATTACTGATGATATGATTACGTACATTAAAAATGATTTGATTGTCTTCGGCATTGGCGTGTTTTTGTTTCTTGTGGGCATGTTGTCAATTATATTTCGTGAACTCAGATGGGTAATGTTACCTCTGCTGAGTTGTTTTTATGCAGGACTCTTAATGATTGGTCTCCTTAGTTTGGTTGGTTGGCATGTCACGGTCATATCATCAAATTTTATTTCGTTGATGTTGATAATCACTATGTCAATGAATGTACATCTTATCGTTCGTTATCGACAATTATTTAATGATTACCCTGAGTTATCACAACATGAGCTTGTATTGTCAATGGCCAGCAAGATGGTTTGGCCATGCTTGTACACTGCATTAACTACGATTATGGCATTTAGTTCTTTAGTAGTTAGTGGAATTAAGCCAATTATAGATTTTGGTTGGATGATGACGATAGGCTTAAGTGTTACTTTCTTGACATCATTTATCTTATTTCCGTCCATATTAGGTATGTTAGCAAAAGGAAAAGAAAGGACTGATTCAAAAAGTGAATTTCAATTTACTTCCAAGCTCGCAAGTTTGACCGAAATACATGGAAATAAAATATTAATAATTACTGTTATCCTTGCCGCCATTAGTACCTATGGCATTACCCGACTTCAAGTAGAAAATAGTTTTATAAATTATTTTAGCGATAGTACCGAAATATATAAGGGTCTTCGTTTAATCGATGAAAAGATGGGTGGAACCACACCTATGGATATTATTATTGATTTTGAAGATGAGTCGGAAAAAGATGACCTTTCAGAAGAGACTGAGTTTGAAGATTTTGATGTCTTATTTGGAGCCTTTACTGAGGGCCAGGATGAGATTTGGTTCACACCAGAACGAATAGACATGATCAAGCAAATACATGACCATCTCGAGACTTTTCCGGCGATTGGCAAAGTTTTGTCACTTGCGTCAATCATTCGTGTGGGAGAAGAAATTAATGGAGCTGAGTTCGACGCGTTTGAACTTGCCATTGTTAGTAAGAATATGCCAGATGCGATTAACGATAGTATGATCAGACCTTATGTTTCAGAAGAAAATAATGAAGCTCGTATTAGTATTCGTATATTGGATTCTTTAAAAGACTTGAGGCGTAAAGAATTGTTAGAACAGATCAAAATAGACTTGGTTGAAAAGTTCGGACTTGCTGAAGATAAGGTTAAGATTACGGGAATACTAGTTCTCTATAATAATATGCTGCAGAGTCTATTTAAGTCACAAATCTTAACCTTAGGTGTTGTTATGGCTGGTATTGCACTGATGTTAGTTATTCTATTTCGCTCTTTCACTCTCGCGATTATTGGTATTATTCCGAACATGTTGGCTGCAGCAATTATTCTTGGTTTAATGGGCTTACTCGGAATACCACTTGATATGATGACAATAACTATTGCTGCGATAACGATAGGTATTGCGGTTGATAACAGTATTCATTATATATATCGATTCCGTGAAGAACTGCCAAGGACAGGTGATTACGTTAAAACGATGCATTATTGTCACGCGAACATAGGTAAAGCAGTTTTTTATACAGCCATTACTATTATTATTGGATTCTCTATACTGGTACTTTCAAATTTCATCCCGACCATCTATTTTGGACTATTGACAGCGTTAGCAATGTTTATTGCATTGTTTGCATGTCTGACACTATTACCAAAATTAATCTTAATATTAAAGCCATTTGACTGAAAATCATTCAAAAACAATAATTTAAAGGTTTTTTGAAGTACAAAAAGCAATTGCATTATTATATGAGCTTTTTACCGGTCATACAGGAATAAAAATACACATTAAGAATAAATACTATCTATAGATATATATTGTTATTACAATATCAATCATTGGACAATCAAAAGCTAATAATGACGATTGATGTATTACAGGTAAAATATAAGTTATTAAAACTATTAAGCCCTATTTTGGGTTGATAAAATTATAAACTCTTAGAGGTGTTACAATGAAAATCAGAGTCGTAAATTCGTTGATTTTGATCATATGCATGATAGCTGGTGTTGCTCAGGCAGCGGTCGAAACTCCTGATTCAATTATTAAGCAAACGGCAGATGCTGTTATTGAGCGGATTAAATCGCAGCGTTCAGTTTTGGATGCCGATCCATCAAAAATATATGCTGTAGTTGATGAGCTTGTCATTCCTCATTACGATTTTATTAGCATGTCAAAATGGGTTCTTGGTAAAAATTGGACGAGTGCTAGCGAAGCACAACGTAGCAATTTTATTACGCAGTTTCAAACATTGCTAGTTCGTACATATGCTAGGGCATTGCTTGAATATTCTGGTCAGAAAATTAAATACTTCCCTGTCGAAATAAATCAAAAATCAAAACTGGCTTTGGTTAAAACGGAAATGACAAGTGATGGCGCACAACCCTTCCCTGTGGCTTATCGGATGCATCAAAAAAATGAAACATGGAAAGTGATCGACGTTTCTGTTGATGGTGTCAGTTTAGTCTCAACATATCGCGGGTCTTTTTCTACACAAATCAAAAAACATGGTTTTGATTCACTCATAAATGAGCTTACAATCAAAAACGAACGCCTTGCGAGTAGATTTTCAAAATAACTAACAATAAAGACCAATTTTTAGAGCAACCGGGTTATGCCCGGTTGCTTGCTTTATAGAGTAGTACTTTTATTTATTATAAACAATAATCGAAAACGTTATGAATCCTCAAATCATTAAAGAACTTATCGAAGCAGGATTGCCAGATGCCAATATCATCGTAGAGGGTGATGATGGTACGCATTTTCAGGCACGTATTATCTGTGAAGCCTTTACTGGAAAAAGTATGCTTCAGCAACATCAGATGGTTTATAAAACGCTAGGTGATAAAATGGGTACTGATATCCATGCTTTATCTATTCAGACACATACTCCCGTTGAGTGGGACGAACAGAAATAGTCTTAGGTGGTCAAGCTAATAATAAAGATAACAATTATTAATTATGGATAAATTACTTATCCGTGGTGGTGCTCAGTTAAATGGAGAAATCTCCATCTCGGGCGCAAAGAATGCAGCTTTACCAATCCTTTCAGCGACGTTGTTGACCGATCAACCCGTAACCATTGGGAAAGTTCCTCATCTTCATGACATCACAACTACGATGGAATTGCTGTGTCTCATGGGCTCTCAAGTCACAGTTGATGAACGAATGCGTATCGAGATTGATAATAGTCAAATCGATAACTTTTTTGCTCCGTATGAATTGGTTAAGACTATGCGTGCGTCAATTTTAGTATTGGGTCCTTTGTTAGCTCGATACGGCAAAGCAGATGTTTCATTGCCTGGTGGTTGTGCCATTGGTTCGCGACCAGTAAATATACATCTCAAGGGATTAGCAGCAATGGGCGCTAATATTGTGGTAGAAGGCGGATATATTCGTGCCACTGCTGATCGATTGAAAGGTGTTCACATTACTTTGGATATGGTCACCGTAACTGGGACAGAAAATTTGATGATGGCAGCAACTCTGGCTGATGGTTTAACTGTCATTGAAAATGCAGCAAGAGAACCAGAAGTTACAGACTTGGTAAACTGTTTGAATAAAATGGGTGCAAAAATATCTGGTGCCGGCACAGATCGTTTGGAAATAGAAGGGGTTGAAACCTTAAATGGAACTGACTATGAAATCTTGCCCGATAGAATAGAGACGGGGACGTATCTAGTTGCCGCAGTGATGACAGGAGGCAAAGTACGTTTAAAAAATACAGATGCGTTCTTACTCGAATCTGTATTGGCAAAGCTGATTGAGGCTGGTGCTAAAATTGATATAGAAGATAATACAATCACTCTGGATATGCAGGGGGAAAGGCCAAAAGCAGTCGATATACATACCTCTCCATTTCCGGGTTTCCCTACTGACATGCAAGCTCAATTTGCGGCGATGAACAGTATAGCAAGAGGAACAGGTGTCATAACTGAGACAGTATTTGAAAATCGCTTTATGCATGTCCATGAATTACAGCGAATGGGTGCAGATCTTAGATTGGAAGGTAATACAACAATAGCTAAGGGAGTTGAGCAATTAAAAGGTGCACCTGTAATGGCAACAGATTTAAGGGCGTCAGCTAGTTTAGTTCTAGCTGGACTTGTAGCCGACGGCGAGACGATTGTAGATCGGATCTACCACATTGATCGTGGTTATGAAACAATCGAGGAAAAACTATCTCAATTGGGCGCTAATATTAGACGCGTACCTGATTAAAATACACTTTCTAAGATGCTTGAGTAAATTGTTTACGTGACAATATGCAAAAAAAATTTTCAGGCAACTCATCTCTATTGTATTCTGTTTGATTTTTTATGAATCGAGAAAATTAACTAAACTATTAATATAATTATGACCGACAAGATCACTATTGCCGTTTCAAAAGGCAGAATCTATGATGAAACAATTCCTTTACTTGCCAAGCTAGGTATCGTCCTTAAAGATGATCCTAAAAAGTCACGTAAGCTGATTCTCGATACAAATCAATCGAATATAAAAGTTACAATTATACGAGCTACTGATGTTCCTACTTATGTTGAACATGGTGCTGCTGAATTGGGTATTGCTGGTAAAGATGTGTTAATGGAATATTCTGGGGACAGTTTATATGAGCCGCTTAATTTGGGTATCGCTAAATGTCGAATGATGCTGGCAGGGTTAAAGGATGCAAAACCAATAATTGACCGTCCACGAGTAGTAACAAAATATATCAATATCACTCGAAATTATTTTGCAGACCGTGGTCAGCAAGTAGAGATAATCAAGCTTTATGGTTCTATGGAACTTGGCCCTGTTTTGGGTTTGTCTGATTGGATAGTGGACTTGGTGGATACTGGAAACACCTTGAAAGCAAATGGATTGATCACACTTGATCATATTGCGGATATTAGTTCCAGATTGGTCGTCAACAAAGCAGCAATGAAAATGAAAAACAAGCTTCTGAAACCTATAATTAATCAATTGGCAGACATTGTTGAAAATAGTGAATCATGATGAAACGTTTGGATACATCTACAAAAAAATTCGATTTATCATTACAGTCTTTATTGTCTGATAGTGACGAACCGGACCAATCTATAATTGATACAGTTTCTCAAATTATTAGTAATGTGCGTGTGCGTAGTGACGAAGCTTTGCTCGAATACACAAATTTTTTTGACAGACGCTCTGCCACTATTTCGTCGCTTGAAATATCGCAACAAGAATTAAAATTTGCATTAGAACGTATTCCAGAATCGCTACGTAAAAGCCTTGAACATGCAGCCCAGCGTATACGTGAGTTTCACGAAAAGCAAAGACAAACGACTTGGTCCTATGAAGATGAAGCTGGCAATGTATTAGGGCAAAAAGTCACTCCTTTGGATTGTGTTGGTGTTTATGTTCCCGGTGGTAAGGCAGCCTATCCCTCATCAGTATTGATGAACGTTATCCCAGCGCATGTCGCTGGTGTTAAAGAAATAATCATGGTTGTTCCAACTCCAGATGATGAACGAAATGATTTGGTTTTGGCAGCTGCGGGAATCGCTGGAGTACATAAAATATTTTCAATCGGTGGTGCTCAAGCTATTGCCGCATTAGCCTACGGCACAAAACTTGTTCCTAAGGTGGATAAGATAGTTGGCCCTGGTAACATTTATGTTGCAACGGCTAAACGACAAGTGTTTGGAGTTGTTGGTATCGATATGATAGCTGGTCCTTCAGAAGTTGTGATTGTCAGTGATAGCAGTGCTAACCCAGATTGGGTAGCCATGGATCTTTTTGCTCAGGCAGAACACGATGAACAAGCCAGTTCAATTCTGATAACGCCAGATGAAAAATTTATTGAAGCGGTAGAGGAGAGTATTATAAAACTCTTGCCTAACATGGAACGTGCTGAAATCATAAAGACATCATTATTAAATAATGGGGCAATGATTAAAGTAAAAGATTTAAAAGAAGCAATAGATATTGTAAATATCATTGCACCAGAACATCTTGAATTAGCAGTATCTAATCCAGATGAGCTTTTGGAGGATGTACGACATGCTGGAGCAATTTTCATGGGGCATTATTCGGCAGAATCAATTGGAGATTATTGTGCAGGACCAAATCATGTCTTACCTACGGCTCGTACGGCTCGATTTTCTTCACCGCTTAGTGTTGATGATTTTCAAAAAAAATCATCAATCGTGAAATGTAGCCGTGATTCAATTAAAAAAATCGCTGAAACAGCATCTATTCTGGCACGTGGAGAAGGACTCACGGCACATGCGCGTTCAGCAGAGTTTCGACTTAATTCAGAATAGTTAGATGGTCAGTATGATTTACGATTGCGTGAAGAAGATAATTAAACCTACTATCCTTGCAGCAAAGTCTTATCATATCGCTGATGCTAGTGGCTTTGTTAAACTAGATGCGATGGAGAATCCATATGTTTGGCCAGAAAAAATTAAAGATGAATGGTCCCGATGTCTTTTACAAGCTGACCTAAATCGTTATCCTGATGCTAAATCATATGAACTAAGAAGGGAGCTGACCCAAGCATTTAATTTTTCCGAAAACACCTCAATGATCCTTGGTAATGGTTCTGATGAACTAATTCAAATCATATTGATGGCACTTAATAAAAATAATAACGTCGTCATGGTTCCTGAACCCAGTTTTGTTATGTATCGACTGTTAAGTTCGATGATGGAACTTGAATTTGTTGGTGTGCCATTAAATAAAGACTTTTCTCTGGATCTTTCAGCAATGTTGGAATCAATTGAGAAAAAAAAGCCGGCTGTAATTTTCATTGCCTGGCCAAACAATCCAACAGGAAATTCTTTTTTAGAAGAATCGTTAATAGAAATTATAAACGCAACGACTGGTCTTGTTGTTATTGATGAGGCGTATCATTCTTTTGCACAGAAGAGCATGATGTCTTATCTGCATAAGTACCCAAATGTATTATTAATGCGAACTTTATCAAAACTAGGTCTAGCTGGGTTACGTTTAGGTATGTTGTTTGGTGCTAGCGAATGGATATCTGAATTAGATAAGTTGAGGCTGCCATACAACATAGGCACACTAAATCAGATTAGCGCAAGTTTTATTATCAAAAATATTGGATTGCTTGAGCAACAAGCTGCATGTATTAGACATGATAGGGAAGTTTTATTTAATAACTTGTCCGAAGTAGTTGGCGTTGAAACGTGGAGGAGTGAGGCTAACTTTATTTTATTTCGTGTTCCTAATCCAGGAGCGGATAAGGTATATAAAGAATTAATAAAGAAAAATATTCTTATTAAAAATTTACAAGGCTCACATCCATTGCTTGAAAATTGTTTGCGTGTGACAGTTGGCACACCTGAAGAAAATAAACTATTTCTATCGAGACTACGTAATATAGTAATTGCTTCATAAGTTTTATGAGTTCCTTTGCTGGAGGAGGTCATTCGCTCAAGAATAGTTATCATTTTAATCACGTTATAATGAGAAGTGATATTTTATTCATTGATATTAGTGATGATGGCATGAAGAGTCATGCTTAAAATTTCAATAGGCTCGTTACTAATGATTGCTAAAAACAATGACTTCA
>CAJJDJ010000139.1 GCA_905182825.1 Thiotrichaceae bacterium UBA7359 | reverse complement strand
TTCAGGAATAAATAAGCTATGAATCCAAATCAATGCCATTGAAAGAATAATGATGGGTAATAGATAATCTATGGGGTAATGATCAAAAAAATTGCCTAGCACTAGTACTGCAATAATAAAACTGATCGAGCCCCATATTCGCACAACAGTATACCTATTACTTTCCTCACCAAGATGAGATAAAGTCATGGCTTCCACTTGAGGTAATGCGGCACTCCAGAAAATTGAAAAAATAAATAAAATAATTAACAGCGACCAAAAATCTTGAAAAAATAAAACAAAACAAAATGACAACATTGAGAAGAGTGAAGTATAACGAATGACATGCATTCGTTTACTCGTATAGTCGACGACCCAGCCCCAGATAAATGATGAAAATATTTTTGTTACGACAACTATTGCAGATAAAATTCCAATCGCCTCTGCATTCATGCCTAACGATTTTAGGTACAAAGACCAATACGGCATGAAACAACCGAGAGTAAGAAAGAATAGAAAATAAAAACCAGACAGTCGCCAGTATGGCAGGCCATCGACTTTAGTCATTTTTATTTACTTGCGGGAATTATAGGTGTTTTAGATTGAACATCAATATTCTGTGCACGATGTCGAAGTGCATGGTCGATTAATACCAATGCTAACATCGCTTCGGCAATCGGTGTTGCTCGAATGCCAACGCAGGGATCATGACGACCTTTAGTGATTACTTCAGCCGGTTGCCCAGCTTTATCAATAGTCTCACCTCGCAAGCGAATACTAGAGGTGGGTTTTAAAGCAATACTCACCAAGATATCTTGTCCTGATGAGATACCACCTAAGACACCACCGGCATTATTACCTACAAAACCTTCGGGCGTCATTTCGTCTCGATGATGAGTACCCTTATGTTCAACTGAGTCAAAACCTGCGCCTATTTCTACACCTTTAACCGCATTGATACTCATCATTGCTTTAGCGATGTCAGCATCTAGACGATCAAAAATAGGTTCACCTAAGCCAACAGGAATATTCTCAGCAACAATATTGATACGCGCACCTATAGACTCACCCTCTTTACGTAGTAAATCCATATAATTATCTAGTTCAGGAACACGATCTAGATCTGGACAAAAGAATGGATTATTTTCCACTTCACCCCAATCCTTATGCTCTATCTTTAAAGGTCCTATTTGCGAGAGATAACCACGTATAGTTATATCTAATTTTTCTTTTAAATATTTTTTTGCAATCCCGCCAGCAGCTACACGCATACATGTTTCACGAGCAGAGGAACGTCCTCCACCCCTATAGTCACGGATTCCATATTTCTGTTGATAAGTATAATCTGCATGCCCCGGACGAAACATCTCTTTAATATTACCGTAATCTTTTGATTTCTGATCTTCGTTTTCAATTAATAACCCAATAGGCGTTCCAGTTGTCACACCTTCAAAAACACCCGACATTATCTTGACTGTGTCTGATTCCTTGCGTTGAGTAACATGACGCGATTTACCAGGCTTACGTCGATCCAAATCATGCTGCATATCGGCTTCTGTCAAATTTAAACCAGGTGGACAACCGTCAACAATACACATAAGGGCTGTTCCGTGACTTTCTCCAGCACTGGTGATGGTAAATAGTTTTCCAAATGTATTTCCTGACATAGTGCAATATTGTATACGGGAACGCTTTTGTCGTCATGTTGATCTGAAAGATAATTTAGTGATCAACGTAATGAAATGTTCACATCACACTACATTAAGCATATTTTGATTTATTTTATCTTGATATATATTACTGATACTATCAACTTAATGTATAAACTCGCTCGAAATGCGCTTAGTTAATATCTTCGATAATTGAAAAAATTTTGAGTTAGCTTATGAATAAAGCTTGGTCATAAAAGAATCGTTGAGTTTGAAAATATTATTAAAAATAATTAAAGCTAACCATCAAAGTATTTAAACAAAGCTCTATCTGAATGTCTCTTCTATCTTGTAAATATTTATAAAACCATCTTCATTTGGCATTTTCACTTTTGGTAATTTCGATGCATTCATAACTCCATATTCATCAATAATATTATTCAAAAATAGTAGATACGCAGTAAGAGCATAAACTTCATTATCACTCAACGATCCTGGGGCAGTCATAGGCATGGAACGTCTTATTACATCAAACACGGTTGTAGCATAAGGCCAATAACTGCCAATAGTTTGTTCCGGATATTCACTAGTTAAATCTAATTGTGCTCCCGCGAGTTGAGCTCCCGTTGTCGTACCTAATCCATTTTCACCGTGACACGTAATACATTTACTCTTATAAAGCACTTCTCCATTTTTAACACTACCTTCACCTCTAGGTAATCCTTCTCCATCAGGAAAAACACTAGTATCCCATGCAGCTATTTCTTCTGATGAGACACCAGAGCCCAAACCCGGACCATGGTCCTGAAATGATGTAGCATAATCAGGATTAATCCCAATCGCTATCAATATTGATATCAGAATCTGTCGTTTCATTTTCTTTTTTATCATAGACATGCGAAACAAAACCATCACTATCTATATGCCAATTAGTTATCGCGTTGTAATGAAAAAAACCATGTCGTCCGCGTTTTTTAACAAGCTCCGTTCGTTCAGGCTGAACATAGCCTGTTTCGTCTATTGCGCGACTTTTTAGCACCGCAGGTTTACCATTCCAGTTCCAAGGCAAACGAAACCGAGTAAAAGAACGATCGAGTATAGGTTCTTGTAATGCAGCCTCTCCCCATGTTTCACCACCATCTGCCGAAATTTCAACTTTACTGATTTTACCTCTTCCAGACCAGGCCAAACCCGTTATTTGATAGAGGCTTGGTCCTTTTAGAACCATGTGTGCAGAAGGAGAAGTGATTAATGATTTTGCTTCGATAGGAAAGGTGAACATACGCGACTTACCTGAAGGCTGTAACTCGGTATAACGTGATGTTTCATTGCGCGCCATTACCGGGCGATTTGTTACTTTTAACCGACGCAACCATTTCACATTCAATACGCCTTCCCAACCCGGCACAATCAAGCGTAAGGGATAACCATTTTCCGGTCGAATACGTTCTCCATTTTGATACAAAGCAAGAAAGGCATCATCCAAGGCCTTGTCAATGGGAATAGACATTTGCATAGCAAAAGCGTCTGCACCTTCTGCAACAAGCCATTTTGATTTTTTTCTTAAACCAACTTCGGCTAACAAAACTGAAAGCGGAACACCAGTCCATTCTGAACAAGACGCTAAACCATTAAAATAACCCGCTTGAGATTGAGAAGGTTGTTTATTCCAACCAGCGTTACTATTACCACCGCATTCTATAAAACAAATTTTTGATTCCATTGGGTAACGTAGTAAATCATCAATACTAAATATCAAATCTTTCTTTACCAGACCATGTATCAACAAACGGTGATTTTTTGGATTAATCTGCGGCACACCATTATGATGTCGTTCATAATGCAATCCATTAGGTGTTATCGTTCCTTCCAACAAATGTAATGGGGTCCATGAAACACCATTACCGGGAACCATCTCATTTTGAACTGGGAAACGTACGACGTCATCTTCATGTTCTGAGGGCTCACCATAAGTAGAAAACGGTTCGCCTGGCTCATGCATCCAAGTTGGACCTATCAAGTCAATATCGGTAGCGGTGGTTGCGAGGCTATTAGTCGGCGTGATATTCGCAATAACACCAAACTGTAACCCTCTTAATAAAAATAGGCGTCGATCAAGTAAGCCGTTTCCAGCAACCTCATGCTCTTTCAATGACAGACCGTTTGCACGATCTTTTTTCATTTACTCACCTTACTATTGATTATAATTGATACATGTAGCCAGATAATTACTGGAGTGAATCTGACATACCTTTTCAAACAATATAAATACATTATTTTACAGTTTCACTGATATTCATATTGTAAAGCATAGATAACGAATTCTTATTTTTTAAATAACGGACAAATATGATTCAAATTATTCATAACTAATTAATGCTCACTTCTGAAGCTAAATTAACTATTATTTTAAGCATCGGACAAACCAGTCTTATAAAATATTTTCAATTATATATAAGATATTTATAGGTGATCTAAACTTACAATACCGTCAAAAGATTATTATATATATACACAACGAGAGAGTTATTGTATTTATTAGCTATTTTAATTGAGTCGTCCTACGATAATTGAGCTAGCCCTATTTACATAATAATTCATTATTTTATTAATTGGCCCTATTCTTTAGAATCTGTCAATATTCAAGACTTTAAGCTTACATCAGGAGCTTATATTTATTTCGTAACTTGAGCTAAATGCATTCTTTTTAGTATCAGTTCCTTTTACTGTCATCACTCCTTCTTTTTCAGGAATGAAGTAAAATCTAATGGCTGGATCCATACTGATCGAGAAGGTTAAAAAGGCTTTTACGATTAACTTATCGTTATAAGTTACTTCAAAGGAATCCATAAAAAAAGCTGGAGGAATGACACGGGAACCAATCTTTAACGGCGCCATTCCCGTGATATTAGGATGCCTCACTTTCACTTGCATAAGATTTGGTTTCCCAAACTTTACTTTACCCACCACTCTCATCTTCATCTTGCCAAGCAGTTTTCTAGAATCTTCCATACTTGCCGGCGGTGGTGCTGAACACGCCCCTTTTGCACGAATAAAACTCTTCGTCATATACAGTTCACCCGTATTTAATTCAGCAACAGCACGGACATAACTAAAAGTCTCGACTCGAATGCGCATCGCTAAATCAGCTTTGCCACTATCGGGAGTGAAATCAAAATAGCCGACTACCGGCATCGGGTTCATATCAACAAAGATAGATATTTTTTTGATATAACGCTCGGGACTTTGCAATATCGATGTGCGGACAGAGATAGGAACTATAGAAGCATCTTCCGCCGTATAGGGTGCTTTCAATTCAAGTATATTCTGCTCGTGACCTTCAATAATATGTCTATTTTGGAAGTTTTGTTTTCTTAGATTATCTTCCCATGCCTTATCAGATACATTCAATCGATGATCAGCAGGTTGAACATCTGCTAACACTATGGAAGAGAACTGCATTAGAAGTGCACTAATACAAAACCAAAGAACTTTGATGGTAGGTATATATTTCATAATTTTAACCTTTATGAATTATCTTTTATTATGGGGCAAGTTCAAAAAAATACTAGTTCATAAATGTGTTCATTCTATTTTTTCCAGATTAGATTTATTGAGCAGGAAGACACCATGTCCTCCCTCTTCAAATTCTAGCCAAACAAATGGTATATTGGGATAACGTTGAATTAAATTTTCCATGCTGTTTCCAACCTCAACTACGAGCACTCCGTTCTCATTTAAATGATTACAAGCCTGTTTTAATATTTTTTCAACTAATCCCAAACCATTATCAGCCGCTTCAAGGGCGTGTCTAGGTTCTTGTAAATACTCTTGTGGTAGTGACTGCATCTCGTCATTACCAACATAAGGTGGATTGCTAATAATTAAATCATATCTTTTACCTTTAAGCTGTTCGTACAAATTAGATTCTATGATATTAACTCTTCCATCAAGCTCATGAGACAAAACATTTTTATTAGCCACCTCAATCGCACCCACATCCACATCCACAGCATCAACCACCGCATGCCGAAATGCATATGCGCATGCACAAGCAATACAACCACTCCCAGTGCCTATATCAAGAATTAAATGTACGTTATTAGATGACAACCATGGTCTAAATTGAGACGCAATGATTTCAGCAAGAGGTGAGCGTGGTATTAGTACACGCTCATCCACATAATATTTATGGCCGGCAAACCAAGCCTGGTTAACAAGGTAGGCTACCGGGACTCGCTCATGAACACGTCTCTCAATCAACTTTTCTATATGATTTAACATTTCTTGCTTAATAGGTTTATTCAGTTTTTCTTCAGCGCAATCAAAATTCAAACCTGCAGCTGCCATCACCAAATAAAATGATTCATCGAGAGCATTATCTGTACCATGACCAAAATGAAGATTGGCTAATTTTAATTTTTTTTCAGTACGTTTAATCAATTCACGTAAACTGAGAGATTGAGTCATTAAATTTAATTATTTGAGTCTAACCAGAGTTTTTTTGAGATAAATTTGCCTCTCACCGAGATGCTTCTTGGGGTAATCAATGGAGTATTTTTTTTATGAGTATCCAGAACATTTTATATTTTATCACTAATGTCTATATCACTCATTTATACTGCCTTGAGAAGTATAAACTAAGGTAAGCCAAGCTAACCTCTACGTAAGTAACATGTTCGACTAATCTTTATTATTCATATTTGTAAAAATTGCATCTTAATTCCTGCAAGTTCAATCAAATCGCTGTCTTTTAGTTTATATTCCTTTGCATCAATTTCTTCACTGTTTACTAAAAGGAAATTATCACCCTCAGTCTGAGTCAGGAAATAGCCCTCAGGACGACATGCAATTTCAGCAACTTGCAAACCTTTTTTACCTAAGGTTATCAACGCTTTGCTTAAGTCCATTTCCTTACCTGCATTTGGTCCATTTAATATTGATAGGCAGCATAATGGCATGCCGACGTCGATTGATGTCGTTGCAGAAGCAACTACAGCACTAGTTAAGTCGGATTTTATACTTATTGTTTTTTCAAAAATATCATCGTCAGAAGTTGCATGTTCATTTATATATGTTATCTCATGCCTGCCAATTGTAATGACATCGCAATTCTTAAGTGCATGTTTGTTTGTAAGTTTACCATTGACATAGCTACCATTAGTGCTGCCAAGGTCTTCCAGAAATGAGTCATTGAGCATGGTTATTATTAAGGCATGCTTACCGCTAACTTGAAGGCTATCTATTTGTATATCGACGTCAGGCTTACGTCCTATGACTAATCGTTCCTGATTGATTTCATATTCCCTTTGAATGATGCTGTTTAAGCTGAGAACTAACTTTGCCATTGCTAATCATTATTCCATTATTCACTAATTAATGTGCCGCTAATGTTAGATTAGCACGCTACTTACTTAGCGTTAAGTGAATTTCTTCATATTTTACTATGCCTATTAATCTCTTTAAATAAAGCAAACAAACAGCACACCTATTTTTTTATTCTGGCATTTAGAAACCTTGTCAGTAAATCAGTGCATTAAACGACCGTCTTTTGTCAATTAGTCTAAAATATTGTTTTTGTTAACTTTTAAATAACTTAACATAGCCAGAAAATGTTTCATTTTTTAGAGATAAAGCTTCGACTTGTTTAGATGTCTTATTAATAAAGTATGGAAATAAACAACGGCAGTACAGACCATCAGATAATTCTTAATTAAGAGGAATGGAAGAACTTTATCGCTGTTAGCTATCAGTTGTTTAACGTTCTAAGTATTCCAATTTATCAGTTTTGTCTTTCCAACTATCAGCATCTTCCGCTGCAGTTTTCATTTCATTGATAACTGGCCAAATTTTTGACAATTCGACATTTAATTCTACAAACCCATGCATTTCTTCAGGTAAATCTTCATCACACATGATTGCTTCAACTGGGCATTCTGGTTCACAAAGTGTGCAATCTATACATTCATCAGGATCAATAACCAGCATATTTGGTCCTTCGTGGAAGCAATCTACCGGGCAGACTTCGACACAGTCAGTGTATTTACATTTAATGCAGCCTTCAATAACAACAAATGGCATCAGATTTACCTATAAATTAAAATGTTAAAAAGAAACAGATCATACTCGTATCTTTACCTTCATAAAAGACCATTTAATTATTATTTTTTATTATTTGAGATATTTCGTCAGCCAGTGCTTTACCTTTTTTGAACTCTGAGATAGTAATTCCCAATTCTCCAAGTTTAGATAATATCTTTACTTGTACATGCTCTGCTGATCCTGTTTCATAGTAGATAATCCATGATTTCATATTATCATTGTCATTATCTATTCGCCCAATCTCGCTTATTTCGTTTAATAATTCGCTTAAATGAACATGACTGGGCGTTTCCAGTTCTAGAGTAAAACATTTATTGCTACGTTTTAACTCAGACAAACTCGAATGGGTTACTAATTTACCTTTATCCAAAATAACAATATCGCTACAGATATCTTCAATTTCAGATAAATTATGTGAACTTATGATGACACTATATTCATCGCCTAGATCACGTAATAATTTTCTAACCTCATTTGCAGCAATTGGATCGAGTCCCGATGTTGGCTCATCCATTAATATTAATTCTGGCTTACCAATCAAGGATTGAGCCAACATGATTCGTTTGCGCTGACCAAAGCTTAATGTTTCTGGAAATTGTTTTGCAAAACCTTTTGCTTGTACCAGTGATAATACATGGTCAACTTCTTTACTAGCTTCTTTCCCATTGAAGTTTTGTAATTTTGCGTAATGTTTAAGTTGTGTCACTACATCAACACCTTTAAACATTGAAGCATCTTGTGGGAGCAATGAAAGCTTACCTTTGATCTGACTTGAATCAGGGACGTGATCAAGAACATGAACTTTACCTGAAGTTGGGCTTATAAAACCGCACAGTATGGCAAATAAAGTTGATTTGCCTGCCCCATTTGGACCAACTATTCCTGTGGTTTGATTAATCTCTAATTCTAAATCAAGCCCATCGAGAGCATTAATCCTCTGAAATCGTTTTGTTAATGATACGCATTTAATTTGGTGACCCATTTATATATCTCGATTTTTGAAAATATACCAACCAGACACTAAATAGAACAACGTATATGCAAATAGTGCTGCAACTAAAATAAAAGTATTTCCAGTGCTGATGTCTATTAAGTAAGGTTTAAGACCGCTGGGTATTATGTAGATTGCTTGACTAATATCTGATTTAAACTGAAAACTAATGGTTACCAGAATGGCATAGCTAAGCATCCCCAAAAAGAGTGAACTTAATCCAGAACGTGCAAATGATGAAATCATCGACATAAAAGCAATAAATGGCAAGCTGTAAATAAAGACAAGTATAAAGGTTTGCAGCCCAAAGACAGTGATGACTTCAATCGTATCTTCGTCATTGATTAATGCTTGTGCCGAGGCCCAGAGTGAGGTTATGAGGGTACATATCAAGACTAATAAGGACACTGATATAAACCGTGAAAAATATATCTCGGCACGTGTTGATCGCATCAACAAAAAGCGAAATGCTCCACTGGTCATATCACTAGAATATTGATTATTAGCCGCAAGTAAAATAAATAATGGAGCCAGTGTTATTGATACAAGTAAGTATATTGACAAACTTGCAGAACGATCAATAAATAATTCCGATGCAAGGTTTTCATCTTGTGAAGCCCAACTAACGAAAATAATGCCCTCTGTACTTTGTAGCCATTCCACTGCTAGCAATAAAAAATTATCGAACATTAAATACCAAAATAAAAAATAGGGGATTATAAACATTAAACTTTTGAGTCTACTAAATGAATAGCAGAAATTAAATACGGTAAGCTCTTTAAGACGGTAGGGATTTAGCATGAACAGTGTCGATTAATAATATTTTCACAATAATGCATGTAAACACATTAAGAATCCAGCATTGCTTGTAGTTCATACAATAATGCTAGTGCTTGTTTAGGGTTGGTAATATCTGGATCAATCATTCTTATTTTTTCTAAAATAGAGTCGGTATTAAATGAATTAGTTTTTGATTTTTCAATCTTAACAACGGGTGTCTGTGATTCAATTTCATGTAAACGATTTTTTGCATCCTTGATAACGCTTTTAGGTATGCCTGCGAGAGAAGCCACTTGAATTCCATAACTTTGATTTGCCGGACCATGTTTAACGGAATGTAATAAAACTATCTCATCACCATGCTCAACGACGTCCATATGTATATTTTTAACATTATCGTTATGCTCTGGTAATACGGTGAGTTCAAAATAATGTGTAGCAAATAGCGTATAAGATTGAGTTACTTTTGCGAGATGTAAAGCACAAGCCCAAGCTAATGCCAGTCCATCATAAGTACTTGTGCCGCGACCAATCTCATCCATCAATACCAGACTATTTCGGGTAGCATTATTTAATATATTGGCGGTCTCAGTCATTTCAACCATAAAAGTTGAGCGACCGCTGCTGAGGTCATCAGATGCGCCAATACGAGTGAATAGTTTATCAATAGGACCAATGACAGCCTTTAATGCAGGAACATAACTACCTATGTGAGCAAGAATTACAATTAAAGCGGTTTGTCGCATGTAAGTCGATTTACCACCCATATTGGGACCAGTGATGATTAGCATATTGATATCATTATTGAGCG